>CAZDVF010000046.1:0-11316 GCA_964508725.1 uncultured bacterium
CAGCTTTAGCCCGGATATGAGCGGGTGGATTTTTATGTGGATCCTGATGATTGTAGCCGGCTTCATGATTGCCATTGCCATTGAGCGCATGCATTTTATCTATGTGAAATCCAGCATCAACGCGCCCAAATTTATGCAGCAGATTCGAAAGTGGATCGCAGAGAAAGATTATAACCGGGCCATTGCTCTGTGCAAGCGCGTCAATGACAAGGCGCTTCCACAGGTTGTTCTGACGGGTTTGGTGAAAGCCAGCAAAATGGAGACCCCCAGCTTTCGGGCCGTACAAAATGCGGTGGACGAAGGCACGCTGGAAGTGATTCCGAAGCTGCAAGCTCGAACCAATTATCTGGCCATGATCGGCAATATCGCCACCCTCATCGGATTGATGGGCACCATCTACGGACTCATTATCGCGTTCCGGTCTGTTTCGGCTCCGGGCATCGATGTGGCAGAAAAATCGCGACTTCTGGCTCATGGGATTTCAGTTGCCATGAATACAACCCTGACCGGTTTAACCGTGGCCATTCCAGCGATCTTGTTCTACACCATTATTCATAACAAGACAACGCAGATCATTGATGAAATCGATGAGCACACAGTCAAATTGATCAATCTGATTACCCGAGAGGAATAGGCGTTATGGCGTACAAGCCCTCCAAACGGGCGAAACATGGTTCTGAGTGGACGCACACCAACATTACACCAATGATGAACCTGATGGTGGTGCTGATTCCCTTGCTATTAACCTCGGCGGAATTTGTCAAGCTTGGGGTTATCGAGTTAAACCTGCCGCCTGCGGCAGTCGGGCCTGACGGTCAGCTTTTAGCCGAGCTACCCCAGGAGAGCATTAAAAAACTCGATTTAACGGTTACCATCACCGATCGGGGATTTTTTATCTCAAGCTCGATGGCTGTTTTGGGCGGAGAGATTGCAGGAGAGCCGACCATACCAATCGAAGGATCAATGTATAATTATACAGCGCTCTCGGCACAGCTTCATGAGATCAAGCAAAGGGCGATGAACCGGTTTCCCGATACAAATCAGATTATCATTATGGCCGAGCCGAATGTCGATTATCAGACCGTCATCAGTACCATGGATGCGTCGCGCGCTATCGAAATCAATGGGAGCCTTGTGGAATTGTTTCCCGATGTATCCCTCAGCGCGGGAGTTTTTTAATCCACCATTTTAATGGATTGACCTGTCGAATTTGAATGTATGAGAAAATGGATTTGAATCCCGAGTCTGATTTCGGGTGATAGTCGTCCGCATCACATGACGCGACGCCGGTCCATGACGTGAGAAAAGCAAAATGGCTTTTATTCCTTCACACAAGAAAAGGCATCAAGATGAACCGGGTGAGGCGCGCCTTCAGCTGACATCCATGATGGATATGTTTGTTATCATCCTGGTCTTTCTTTTAAAAACCTATTCAACCCACGGTCAGTTGATTAATCCCTCACAGGATCTGACACTGCCCAGCTCCCAGGTCCGACATCCACCAGAGCTTGGTCTTGATGTCACCGTTTCATCAGACTGGATTCTTGTCAACGGCAAGCCGGTTGAGCAAACCCTCACCGTTGAAGAGCAGCAAGATTATCTCATACCGCGTCTCCAGGATGAACTGCTGCGGTATGAGCGGGAAGCGTCTAAAATGGAAGAGACTTACGGAGCCAAGTTTTCGGGCAAGGCGACGATACAGGGCGATAGAAACCTGCCCTACCAACTGCTCATTAAAGTGATGTACACGTGCGGCCAGTCCGGGTATCCCAACATGCGGCTGGTTGTCTACAGGCAGGACGAGTGATGGCAACAGCAAACATGGCAAAAATCTCAAAATCGCTTGATCAGCGTCTCGCGCGTGAGTATCGAAAGGCGTTGTTTTCTGACTGGGACCGTCGCTTCAGCGCGATTCTTTTTGTTACATTATGTTTTGAGATTATGATTGTGACCTGGCAGGTCCGCAGGCCGATACCGGAATACAGTGAAAGAGAAATCGCAAATATCCAGGAGCGGTTTGCCAATTTTGTCCTCAAAGGGACGCCCCCCAGAAGTGAAACGAATGTGCTCACAACACCAGTGGGTGGCGCAGTGACAGCGGCGGGTGAAGCAGGCGAGACTGGCGATGCAGCAGCGGGCGGGAGTGAATCCACTGTTGCTGGCGAGGGCTCGGGCGGAGGAACTGGCGGGGGAACCGGCGGTGGTATTGGCGAGGGCTCCGGCTCGGGAGGCACAGGCACAGGACGCAGTGTGGCCGCATCCGAAGCGCGAAGAATTTCAAGAGAGGCGATCTCGCGCGAAGTGAGCAACAAGGGACTTCTTGGGCTCATCACAGGAACAGGTTCCGGCACGGAAGGTCGGCAGGCTGTGACTGGAATCTTCGGCTCTTCGGGATCGGGTGGAACTGGAGGTGAAAGCAGAGATCTTGATCGTGTGCTGTCCTCTGTGGGAGGACTCAAGACTCAGGGTGCATCTGGGTTGGGTATCAGTGGAGGCGGTGGTGGTGGGGGTACGGGAGAGGGTAGTGGAGGAGGTGGGCGCGGCGGCCGGTCGGGTCGGCAGACGACCATTGATGATCTGGTCAGCGACCGTGACGATGTGTCGACCATGTCTCTGACGCGTAAAGGCGATATCAATCTTGAGGCGCCTGCTGAAGTGATCGGACTGGGCAAGAAGAGTGTTTATCGCAGTCCGGACGCCATTCAGGAAGTGCTCTTGAAGCATGTCTCGGCTGTCCGATACTGTTATGAACGTGAATTGAAACGCAATCCCTCTCTCAAGGGGAAGGTGTCTGTGCGCATTACAGTAGCGACAGATGGATCGGTGCATGATGCGGTCATTGTCTCATCCACGCTGAATAACGAACGGGTGGAACGGTGTATTCTCACCCGAATCCGCCGCTGGAACGATTTTCCACCGATTAATCCTGACGAGGGCGATGTCACATTCCGTCAGGTGTATACTTTCGGGTATTGATTTTGTAACAGAGCATTTGGGGGATAACCGTCGCGGTGTGTGTCGGCGACGGTTTTTTACTTTTTCCATCTCAGTTTAACACCCATCCCAATCTGAATTGAACGAGGAGACTGGTGTGAACAACCATTCTGTATGGCGCAGAACACATCACTGTGGTGAGCTGACTGCATCCCAAATCGGTGAGTCTGTCACTTTGTGCGGATGGATTTCCCGGCTGCGTGATCACGGAGGCCTGATTTTTATCAACCTGCGCGACCGATGGGGTTTGACCCAGGCCGTGATTCACCCGGATGAGGCAGGCGACATTTATAGTATGGCCAAGCGGTTGAAGATGGAATCAGTCATCGGTGTGAGGGGTGAGGTGTCCTCCAGGCCGGATGACATGGTGAATAGGGACATGCCTACCGGAGCCATCGAGGTGACTGTGCACGATCTGACCGTGTTCAACGAAGCCAAACCGCTTCCTTTTCTGATTCAGGATCCAACCGAAGCTTCAGACGAACTGCGCCTGACATACCGCTACCTGGATCTACGGCGGCCATCCATGCAAAAAACGCTTCTGTTGCGCCACAAAACCGCGCAGATTGTCCGGCGATTCTTTGACGAAGATCGTTTTGTTGAAATCGAAACACCCTTCTTGATGAAGAGCACGCCAGAGGGCGCGCGGGATTATCTTGTACCCAGCCGCGTGCACAGGGGACGTTTTTACGCTTTGCCCCAATCGCCGCAGACCTACAAACAGCTGCTCATGGTTGCCGGATACGACCGCTATTTTCAAATTGTCCGCTGCTTTCGCGATGAAGATCTGCGCGCTGACAGGCAGCCGGAATTTACACAGATCGACGTGGAAATGTCGTTTGTCGATGAAGAGGATATCTACGATGTGGTTGAGCGATTGATGGTCCGACTATTCCGCGATGTGTTGGACAAAGACCTCAAGCGTCCCTTCCCACGAATGACTTACGATGAGGCTGTCGGAGCATACGGAACCGATCGTCCCGATCTCCGCTACGATTTGCGCATTGTGGATGTCAGTGATCTGGCCGCGGCATGTGGATTCCGCATTTTCCGTGAGACAGTTGAAAAGGGCGGCGCTGTCCGTGGTCTTTGCCTGAAGCAGGCGGGATCCCTCTCTCGCAAACAGGTGGATGATTTGACCGCGAAGGTCCAATCTTCCGGAGCCAAAGGACTGGTGACCATCCAGGTTAAAGAAAACGAGATTGTCTCGCCTGTGTCCAAATTTCTCACTGATGCCGAGATGACAGCTATGTGCGACCGGTTTGGCGCTCAGATCGGTGATGCGATCTTCATTGTCGCCGATTCCGTATTGGTCCTTAGCGAGGCGTTAGGGATCCTGCGTACCCATCTGGCTGATGTGTATCAGCTTGCCGATCCCAACCAGTTTGCATTGCTGTGGGTGGTCGATTTTCCTTTGCTCGAATGGAGTGAAACTGAAGGACGACACTTGGCCCGGCATCACCCCTTCACGTCGCCCAGGCCCGAACACATTCCACTTCTGGATTCTGAACCGGGCAATGTCTACGCGCGGGCTTACGATCTTGTCCTCAATGGATCGGAAATCGCCGGCGGAAGCATTCGAAATCACCGGGCTGATCTCCAGCGGAAAATATTCCAAATTCTCGGCATTGATAAAGAGACGGCCCAGCGCAAGTTTGGTTTTCTCATGGACGCGCTGGATCTGGGCGCGCCGCCCCATGGCGGCATTGCATTTGGTTTCGACAGACTGGTGGCGCTGTTGGCGGGAGAGAGCTCTATCCGTGAGGTGATCGCTTTCCCAAAAACCACCAGCGCGCTTTCGCTCATGGATGGCTCGCCATCGGAAGTTGCGATTGACCAGCTCAAGGAGTTGGGTCTTTGCATCGATTCCGAATCCTAATCGGATTTGTTTTCAACACAACCTCAGTGGCCACTTTTTTTACTTGACAATGAGAGGAATTTTTCTTATACTTTTCCGGTTCATAGTAATCTATTGAATTTTAAAGTTGAAGGAGGTGGAGAGGATGCGTAGAGATACCCGGAATGTGGTTGTGGTTCTTGTCGTGATTTTGTTGGCTGCCGCGCTACTGTTGTCTGGATGTACACGATACGCGAATGAGCAGCAACTGACAGCCATGGATGAGACTGAAGCCAGTGTCTTGGCCGCTGAGAAAGCGGTCGCCGAGAAAGAGAAAGAAAAGGCCGAGTTGCAGGCAAAACTGGCGGAGAAGCAAGACGAGTTGCGGAAGGTCCAGGCCGAAAAAGAGAAGGTTCAGTCCAAGCTGTAATAACTCTGATGTGAATCGGAGCGTAAGCGGTTGGACGGAGGACAATCCAAGGAGGAAGATAGGATGAAAACGAAGGGTACTATGTTGAAATTGGTTGTGGGTTTATCGGTTTTGCTTCTCTTTTTTCAGTTACAGGCAATCGGCCAGACAGAACGTAAGATCAAGATGGATGACTACAAAATCCAACTGACTGATTGGCAAACGAGGGAAGCCAGCGCAAATACCCAATTAGACCAGCTGAATGCCGATATCGCTGATCTGAATTCCCAGATTCAGGATACACAGAATCAGATTGACGCCACATGGAATGAGATTTACGCCATGGTCGGCAGCGACAAGGCGGGCGTCGATGCTTACCGGAGTAATTTGGCTTCGATCGAGAACGAACTGGATGGGATGGCCGCCCTGTCTCCTGAAGAGCTTTTCAGGCGTAAAGATGAACTTAAAGCCATTTGCATGAAGGTTAAAGAAGCCAAAGGCAACAAAATTGCTCTGCTGACTGAAATGGAAAACAAGCTTTCAGATATTGACGGGAAATTTGCGGCTCTGAAGGCGAAAATGCCCGCCAATATATACGATCACTACACAGTAGAGAATGGCGATTATCTCTGGAAAATATCGAAGAAAGATGAGATCTACGGTGATGCCTATCAGTGGATCCGGATCTATTGTGTCAACAAAGAGCAGATCAAAGATCCGAATCTCATTTTCCCCGAACAGATTCTCAAGGTTGCCAGGGGTGTCGGTGAGAACGAGCATTTGGTTGTGAAGGGCGAGTATCTCCACAAAATCGCCGGAATGGCCAAAGTGTTCAACGATCCAACCAAATGGACGGAATTGTATGAAGCCAACAAGGATGTCATTACGGAACCCAGTTTGATTTACCCGCATCAGGTTTTGACAATTCCGAGGAATTAGTCTGATTTCTTATGTGTTCACGTTTTGTGAACATTCAATGCCGAATGACCATTTAATCGATTTTAAGGCAATCAAGCTCTCGATTCCGCGCTTCTGGCGCGGATCGAGGGCTTTTTTATATTGATTGATTTGGGCGTAAGCCATGAAAAAACAAGTGATCTCACTCAAGGGTGTAGACCAGCTACAGCTTTTGGGTTCTCACGATGAATACCTTCATTTGATTGAAAAGGCATTTCCGTCGACGATTGTTGTTCGAGGAGACGATCTGATTGTTTCTGGGGAGCAATCGGATATCGGTGTGCTTGACCGGCTGTTTACCGAACTCATATTTCTTGTGAACCGTAATGGACAGCTCCTCCGAACAGATGTGGAGACTGTCATTGATATGATTCGGTCCAGCGGCGGCGCTGTTTCTGACACGACCGGGGATAAAGCACCTGTCATCTTTTATGGTAAGAAGGGAGTGGTCCGACCTAAAACACCAGGGCAGGCACGGTATTTTGCTTCATTCCAAAAAAATGACATTATTTTTGCCATAGGACCAGCCGGTACGGGGAAAACGTATCTTGCCGTGGCGATGGCTCTGGAGAGATTGCGTGAGAATGAAGTCTCGCGTATTGTGCTGACGCGTCCAGCTATTGAAGCTGGCGAGAGCCTGGGATTCTTACCCGGTGATTTGATGGAGAAGGTAGATCCCTATCTTCGCCCTTTGACCGATGCCTTGTTCGACATGCTGCCCTCAGACCAGCTACAGCGGTATGTGGACAGAAGGATTATTGAAATTGTCCCCCTGGCCTACATGCGAGGCCGGACGCTCAACGATGCATTTGTGATTTTAGATGAAGGTCAAAATACCTCTTCGGGCCAGATGAAGATGTTTCTCACCCGTCTTGGCATCCAGTCCAGGGCAATTATAACAGGTGATGTGACGCAAATTGATCTGCCAGATCACACACAATCAGGTTTGGTCCAGATCGTAGATGTTTTACAGGGTATTGAAGGGGTCGATTTCGTCTATCTTGACAAGTCGGATGTTGTCCGGCACAAGCTGATCAAGGAAATCATTCTGGCGTACGAGAATTATCAAAATCACACCCAAGATAAAAAGGCAGACGTATGAGCCGGATCCGATCATTTCTCGCCCGTTTGGGACGAGTCAAACAATTATCCTCCAAATGGGACGGATTAACAGAAAGGATATGGGTGCGTTGGATCATTGGGTGTGTTCTCATCATCTGTCTGGTTCCGATGTTCCCCCGCGGGCGATCGTTGCAATTTGCAGATATGAAAGAGGGCAGTATCAGCACCCGGCGTATCGTTGCACCTTTTAATTTTGAGATTCTAAAGACAGATGATGAAGTACGGCGTGACCGTGAAATTGCCACACAGAAAATTTATCCGCTTTTTCGGCGTGATCTGCAGCAGTCTCAGGAAATTAGTCGCCAGATCGATGCTTTTTTTCAGCAGATCAGGATCGTTCGGACGACTGCGATCCAAAGTATCGAAGCCGCTGAAGCTTTGGAGGACTCCCTTTTCCGTCAGTATCCGATCAGCGTTCTCGATACACTCTATCGTGATGCCCTTATTAGCCCCGAGAGCAGGATCAACGACGAACGTTTGATTCAATTTCGGGATAACTTAAAAAAAATTGTTCGTGATCTGTTGGCTGTCGGTGTTCTCGATGTGGAGAAGGCAACGTATATGAATCCTGACCGGCGGCTCATCATCGTGAATCGGGATGAAGAAGTCAGCCACACTTTTGACGAATTTTACGACCTGCACGAAACACGGATTAAGGCGACGGAACAGTTAAATACAACATATCCTGATGCGGCCTCATTCGCACAAATGGGTTTCGGTGTGGTCAATTTTTTTATCCGGCCAAACCTTTTATTTGATGATGCAATGTATCAGGAGCGGCTCGAGGAGGCACGGGCTCGGGTGCCTCTCAGCAGCGGCTTTGTGGCCGAGAATGAAAAGATCGTCGATCGGAATGAACGCATCACGCCAGAGGTTCGCCGCAAGTTGTTGTCTCTGGCTACCAAAATGGCCGAATTGGGCGTTCAGGAGGGTGGTGTCCGGCGCATATTCCCGTTGGCTGGAAAAGTTTTGTTTACCGCCAGCCTTTTAGCCGTTTTGATTGTGTTTCTTGTCATTACGCGCATTGAGATTTTAAGTCAAACCAAGTCTGTTCTTCTTTTGGCGCTGACCATCTGTCTCATGGCGCTCTTTACATTTTTACTCCACACATTTCTATTACCCAGGTTTGACGCAGCTGAATATCTGGTTCCGACGGCATTTGGTACTATGCTGCTGACCATTCTGTTTGATGAGCGGATCGGTTATGCGGGAACGGCCGTGTTGAGCGTCTTGCTGGGTGGTCTGTGGGGCAACGAGTTCAACTTGATGGCTGTTTCTTTTTTTGTTGGTATTGTGGGTGTAGTGGCCATCAAACGTGTCCGTGGTCGCCGGCAGTTAATGCAGGCTATTTTTCTGCTTATGGGTGCGTATATTATTTCTATCACCATGATGGGTTTTTTACGCATTCAGCCCATGAACCAAATTATTCGATTGTGGCCTTACGGAATGCTAAACGGCTTGTTAACGCCAATCATTGCTTATGGTTTGTTACCGCTGATTGAATCGGGTTTTGACATCACGACACAGTTTTCACTTCTCGAATTGTCCAATTTAAACCATCCGCTGTTAAAGCGGCTGTCAATGGAGGCATCCGGAACGTACCACCATTCCATCATCGTGGGCAATTTGGCTGAAGCGGCAGCTCACACATTGGGGGCCAATTCGTTGCTCGCCCGGGTGGGATCGTATTATCACGATGTGGGAAAGATGGAGAAAGCCGAATACTTTGTCGAAAACCAGAACCGGGGAGAGAATCCCCATGAAAAATTGACACCGCGCATGAGCGCCCTGATTTTGATGAACCACGTGAAGAAGGGGCTTGAAATGGCCGACAAGTATAAGCTGCCCCTGGCCATTAAGGACATCATTGTTCAGCACCATGGAACCAGTGTGATGTCTTTCTTCTATAAAAAGGCGCTTGATGTTGACAGCTCAAGTGAGGTCCAGGAACATGATTTTCGATATCCGGGTCCAAGACCCCAGTCGAAGGAAGCTGCTATCGTCATGCTGGCTGATACAGTTGAGGCGGCGACCCGATCTTTGAAACAACCGACCCATAACCGTATCAAGGGGCTGATCGATGAACTGGTGGATGAACGGTTTCGTTTGGGACAGCTCGATGAATCGCCTCTCACGTTGCGCGATCTCGAACAGATCAAAGAGAGTTTTTTAAATATTTTAGCGGGGACGTTTCACGCACGGGTTGAATATCCTGACCGGATTGTGAGGACAGATGGTCCAGACAAGAAATCCGAAAGGGAAGATTATGCCACGGATTGAGATCCACTTGCCCGATGACGAATCGGACCTGTCTGTCTCCTTGATTCGACGTGTGGCGAGGACAGTCATCCGCGGTGAGGCGTGGCCATGGCAGCGCGATCTGTCCATTATTTTCACCGACGCTGATACCATTCAGGATCTCAACAGCCGTTTTCTTGGACACGATCGCGTGACCGATGTGATGGCATTCCGTCTTGATGACGACGATACAAATCTGTGGGGTGAGGTCTATGTCTGTGTCAATCAGGCGCGAGTCCAGTCGGAGATGTACCACGTACCGCTTCTCCACGAGCTGACCAGGCTTGTTATTCATGGTGTTCTTCACCTCATGGATTTGGATGATGGCGATCCTGACGCCAGAGCTGAAATGACGCGAAAAGAAGATCGCTATCTGGCTGAGATGGTCCCAATCCGATTGACTTCGCCGAATCAGCACGAGACAGCATGATTCAATATTCCATTCATCCCCAATATAACAGGAGGAATTCATACGTTGGAAGTTGACTTATGGATTTCGATTTTACTCTTTGTGATTCTGATTATTTGTTCTGCCTTTTTTTCCGGATCCGAATCAGCCTATTTTTCCCTGTCACAAATTGACCTGCGGCGCCTTCGCGAAGATCAGGAAAAGACAGTGCGGATCCGTCGCATTTTAAAACTGATGGAGAATCCCAGACGGTTGCTTATGGCCATACTCATCGGCAATACGGTGGTCAACGTGGCAGCGGCGACAGTAGCAGCGCTTTTTACGAACCGATTCTTTATGCACGGCAATTTGGGCAACGGCTGGATCATGATTGAAATTGTGGTCGTAACGCTGGTCATTCTCATTCTCAGCGAGGTCTCACCCAAAGTTTTTGCTGTGAAACAGTCTGTCCGGTTTGCAAAGCAGGTGAGCCTGCCGTTGAGTGGATTTGTGACAATCCTCACACCGATTTCGGCTCTCTTTGAGAAAGCGGTTACGGCAATCTCTACAATTTTACGTATTCAGAAAGAATCCCCTTTTGTCGATCAGGAAGCATTCAAAACATTGTTTCAGGTGGGTGAAGACAAAGGCACGCTCGATCGAACGGAACGCGAGATGATTCACTCCATTTTCGAGTTTCGGGAGACCATGGCAAAAGAGATTATGATTCCACGCATGGACATGATCTGCGCGGAGAAGGGGACGCCCATTGAGACAATCCTGACACTGGTCAGAGAGAAAGGACATTCACGGATCCCGGTTTACGATGATAAGGTTGACAACATTATCGGTATCCTCTATGTCAAGGATCTGTTGCCCTATATGCGGAACAAGACTGAAATTCGCTCTCTGGCAAATCTCGTCCGCAAGACCTATTTTGTGCCCGAAAGCAAGATGATCGACGAACTTTTAAAAGATTTCCAGCGGGAACGCAATCACATGGCCATCGTTGTGGATGAATACGGCGGAACAGCCGGACTCATCACGCTTGAAGATGTCATCGAGGAAATCATTGGAGAGATCCGTGATGAGTATGACAAGGAAATCTCCCTCATAAAAAAAATTGAGAAGGGCGTCTGGCTGATCGAGGCCAAGATCAACATTGAAGAGCTCAATGAAGCATTGGGATCTGAGATCCCCTCAGCAGAGGATTACGAGAGTCTGGGTGGATTTATTTTCAGTCAGCTGGGACATATCCCCCAGGAGAAGGAGGAAGTGACGTTCGACAATCTGAAATTGATTGTTGAAAAA
>CAZDVF010000047.1:0-11062 GCA_964508725.1 uncultured bacterium
TGCCGGAGGCGCTGACGGCGGACCTAGGAGGACATGGAGGATCGCACTCGTACCTCGTGCACGAGTTCGTGGATTCTTGCAACCGGCAGCGGTTACCTCGTATCAACGCGTGGGAGGCGGTGCGGTACGTGGCACCGGGGGTCATGGCGCACAAATCGGCGTTGCGCGACGGAGAGCTGATGAAGGTTCCGGACTGGGGTGACGCCCCGGCGTAATGTCCGGTGCTCCCGGTGGCGGAAGCGGCGCGAATGGGTGCTGGGGCGCTTTCAAGGAGAGGCGGCAACCAGGTCCGGGAGCTCGGGCCACCCTGACACTTGGGCATCCGGCGCAGTGATGTGCGTGAAGTCCCACGTCGCTTGCCCACGGTTTAGCCAGATGGCGGTCATCCCGGCTTCGTGGGCGCAGAGGATGTCGAGGGGATGATCGCCGAGGTAGGCGGAGGAGCCGGGATCGGCTCCGGCCTGCTGAAGGGCGTGGTGCATGATGGCAGGATCAGGCTTGGCGACGCCGACCGCGGCGGCCGGGCCGATGTGATAGCTTTGGATCGGGGCCCGGCGTTGGAGCGAGCCGCTTGGTCCGGATGACGCTCCGCAGCGACCTGCTGTGGTGGGAGGCGCGATGGTATGAAGAGTTGGTGAATTTATATAATAAAGAATCTTTAGGTTCGTCAATAGTTCAAGAAGATGAGGACACAAAAAAACCAATCGAATTCATTTGCGGTGAAATTTTAACTTAATCCACTGCCTCTGGCAGTGGTACTCTAAAAGGGTTCTACCGTTTCATTGTTGGTAAAGTAGTAATAAATTGTATCTCCCCGAAAGGTGCGATGCAAACAATCAGGGAGGTACATGATGAGTAGATATTGGAAGTTAGGACATTCGATCTATGAATGCAAGTATCATGTTGTATTTTGTCCGAAATATCGGTATCGGGTTCTAAAAAATGGGATAGCAGAGTATGCAGACAGCAGATTTACAGGTTGTGTCGCCAAAAGGACATGTTAGAAGTATTGGAACTGAACATACAAGAGGATCATGTTCATATGATACTTTCGATAGCTCCGAAATACTCCGTATCAGGAATAATGGATTATTTGAAAGGTAGAATATCGACGAAATTGTTCCATCATTATGAGAGGTTAGGGAAACGCTACTGGGGTTGTCATTTTTGGTCGAGAGGCTACTGTGTGAGCACAGTAGGTCTGAATGAGGAACAGATACGCAAGTATGTAAAAATGGCAGAGTAAGAAAGACCGAGCAATAGAACAGCAACAATTGACAGTTTAAGAAAGAAGGGGCTCACCATCGCACCTTTCAGGGGCCTTTTCAAGCCACCGCCTCTGGCGGTGGATCGTTTACTTTTGAGAATTTTCATGTGAATTTATCTGTCCTTATGGCCAGCGTATTCCGATATCAATGAAAAGCCCCCCTGAAAGCGATGCACTTTCAGGAGGGCGAATTGTTTAGAGGGTGATCAAGTCCAACGATTCGAGGATGTGCAAATAATTGACGACGCTTTCGAGTTTAACAGGCCTGGAAGACTGAACTTGCAGGAAATTATAGATGTCGAGAGTGTTCCGTTTGCCGTTGATCAGAGCGTGGAGCTCGCTGGCGTTGCCCAGGTCAGACCGGTCCACAGGATACTGTTCGCGCACCGATTCAGGGATACGGGTCATCAGCGTCATTAATCCGCGGAATCCCATGTACCCCTCTTCCTTCACTCTGGATGTTGGAGTCGGCACCAGCTTTGCGGCCTGTTTCTCCTCACTGGTCAGGCTGAATTGCGCCGGCTTTCGTCCCAGTTCTTGGGCGACGACTTCCATATGTGTTTTCAGAGTATGGGCATGAAGATTCCCCATCTTGCGGATGGATTCCTGCATGGTTTTAATGTGACTGCCGACAGATTTGACGTCCTCTGCCAGTTCCTTGATTGTTTCAAGTGTGGCAATCTCGTTCTCCACGGTCACATCCAGAATCACGGCTGCAGACTTGTATGCGTCGTCCAGTGTTTCACTGTCCGCGACGTTGATCTTATCCAGGGCCACAGCGAGGTGGTGACCGAGACGCCTCGTTCCGTTTGATTCCGTCTCACTGGCGATGCGAATAGCCATGGCGTCATCCGCCGAAGCGATGGTGTAGGCAGCGGCCGCGCCGATCACGGCAACCCGTTTGAGCTGCGTGGGATCGGCTTTGTCCACACGATCACCGGAGGTATGGTACCACTGGTCAGGCCAGGCGATCATCATCACGCCGGGCACGCGGACAGACCAGTCATTGAACACTTCATGATCCGATGCGCCGTAGTGGGTTTCGATGGCATAGGGGAAGGGTTCGTCAGCGCCTGTTGGAGCTACAATCCGACAGGGAATTTTATCGAAATTACTTCTGTTCTGAATGCGCTCACGGTTGCCCTCGCCGACAAACCGGTAATAGTTTTCCATGACATCGTTGATGTAGTGGGCGTTGCCGAATGTTGTGCGCATCAAGCAGAAATAGGCCTTGTTTTTTGAGAGCCATTCGCCCACCATGTCCATATTAATGTTACATAAAGTCCGGTTCATGATCTCGGGATGGGCCTTGACCCATTCACCGGTTCCAGAAATCTCCGGACCCCAGAGAAAGCGGATGGTGCGTTTCGGCCGGGGCAATCGTCCGTCCGAAATCAGTGAATACAGAGTCCGCGCCACTTCGAGAATGGTGGCGCTTCCCGATTTGTTGTCGTTGGCGCCCTGCTTGACGATGCCCTCGAACAGGTGGGCCGAGAAAATAATTTCGTCTGCGTCCGGATCGGCGCCGGGGATGGTGCACACGATGTTTTGCAGATCGTACGATTCCATCCGCGATTCCACCTGGGCGCGGACTGTGATGGTCTCGCCGCGGAGCAGGCGGCGTTTCAGAAACTGTCCCTCGCGGAAGGGCAGGTGGAATCCGAATTTCGGCGGTTTATCCGATCTGCTCCGCCAGCTTCGCACACCGCTCCACGGAATTTGCAGCGGGTCAAAATCGGGCCGTGACTGGCTGATGGCCACCACGCCCAGAGCGCTGCCTTCCAGGCAGGCCCGGGTGTGAACGGTGCTCATGCGTCCCTCGGTCACCACGATTTTTCCGGCGACTTCTGCTGAATCGATCTCCGCTTCGGCGCCTGACCCGACCCAGACCAGTTCGGCGGTCACATCCGCGGACGTGCTGCCCGAAGCCAGCATGGCGGTCATATCCTGATACGAAGCAATTTTTTGACGCCTGGGTGATACTTCCCACAGCTCACCCTTGACGCCGTCCCAAACCTTGCCGCCCGGGTAACGGACGATCTCTGCGTCCATCATGCCATACAATTTGAGTTGATCGATGATGTACTGGGTTTCGTAAAACGTACCTTCATACTCCTGTTGCTGGCGGTTTTTATTGTACCCGCCTGTTTCAATGATGGTGTTCCAGGCTGTTTCGCCGGACGCCTCGCCGATGATTTCGTCCATCTGGGTTTTGGGTAAAAGCGTCCAGTATGCCCAGGGCGTCATTTGCGCATGGACTGTCCAAAAACAAAATAAGGTCATGATTGTGATGAGGATTTTGTGGATGTGTCGCGTTGTCATGGGGTGCCTCCTTGCGGGATTGTTGTGTCGCTTTTCTCAGGGGCGGAGGTGCTGTCCCAGTGCGAAGGTGTGAATTGGCGACGTCTGAAGAATGCAAGAATATTTTGTAGTGTCCACCTGAAGATATGGGAAAAACTGATTCATTGTTTAACGAGATATCTTGATCTTGACTTTTCCATAACCGACGGCTTCAAGCCAGTCTTCGGGATAGCCAACGCTTTGACCTGTTGTTGGCAGGTTGATGTATCCATCGCAATATTTGGCGACAAGATTGTCAGCGAGTTTCCACCACGCATTTACCGCTGACTGTGCCTGGCTGACAGAATATTGCGTGATGAAGTCTCGGGCCGCTTCGGGATCAGTTGCAAACAGGCTCTGAACTGTTTTATCGATGATTGGCTGCATGAAGAAGAATTGATCTTCAAGCCTGGTATACTCAGCCTTGATATCCTCTATCATATAACTGAATTTGAGGTGCGCCCAGTTGCCAACAAAGTTTGACGCCCACCACGCGGATGACCGCTCAAAAGCATCCCGGCCGCCCACTTCGAAGCAACGGGGAACACGGGAGTTTCCCGCGTAAAAGGGGACAAAAACGGAGGTTTTGGGATCGTCCTCTGCGAACCAGGCGATGCCGCCGATGGCGTCCGGGAGCCAGTCGCGGGCTTGAAGCACTACGCAGTAGGCGCAGCGGAAGACCGAGATGGAACGTTCCCAGCCGATGTGACCATCCGGTACGCGTGTCCGTGTGGACCAGCGGTTGGGGCTGCCAAAGGGACCTGCGGCCAAACCTTTGGTCTGGTCGAATTCGGTTTCCTGATAGTAATCCCTGTGGATCTGCATCAGATCGCGGGGTGATACTTTTTTGTCCGGTTTGACTGAAAAGGGGATATCCTGATTCCACGGATCCAGTTTCATCGAAGGCGCCAGAATGTCAAAGACGCGCCATTCTCTTCGGGTGTTGTAATATCCGGGTGGATTGGAATAGACCTTGTTAAAAACAAATGTTTCACCGCTGGCCGGATCCCACCAGCCCATTTCTTCAGCCAGAGAGAAGACATTATCCGAAGCCATGTAGTGATCTTTGTCCTCCAGGTCAATAGTTGTGATGCGGCTGCGGTTGGCGCTGACACCGATGTGACCCTCGGGGATCCGCCGGGCCGCCCACACAGCTCCAGGCTCCAGAGGACCCGCACCCAGAATCTCGAACATCCACGCTTCGCCTGGATCAATGATTAACAGGCATTCTCCTCTGTCACTGTATCCGTAGGTCGTGCCCAGATCACCCATGATGCGAATGGCTTCGCGGGCTGTGGAGGCGCGTTCGAGGGCAATCCGTTCCAGTTCCATGATATCGAAGAGACCCTCGTCGTTATACAGGTCGCGTTTGCCTCCGATTGTCGTCTCACCCATGAGGAGCTGTTTTTCGTTCATGAAACTGTAGGAGGCATCGTATCGTGTGTAGGTCTGGCTTATCTCCGGTATTTCACCCACAATGTATGCGGGATCACGTTCCCGGCCGCTTCCTCCTCCCCTGAGAATCGGTCGCATGGCTCCCTGGAGATGTGTCCCGCCGGGTACAAGATGAATGCGGAATTCGAAATTACCATCCACAGCATGGGTGGCCATGACAGAGCCGTCAGTCGATGCAGTTTTTGTGACCAGGATAGCTGTGCAATTATCCATCAATTCGTTGTGCGGAATGTCCAGGGCAACCAGCAGTTGTGATTGGACGAAGAATATGCCGATTACAAAACATGTCTTCAAAAAAGTCATCAGTCAGTTTCCTTTCGACTGGTGTGGAAAAAAATAGGCCAAGACAGGTCTTTTCTCCCGATCTTGGCCTTTGAAATTCACAAGTTGCCGTGTGATGCATGATGTGATCTGTATGGATCAAAACTCATTCATAAACAATCCGTTTGGGATCGGCTTTTGCCGGATTATGCAGATAAGCTCCGGCGCCGTTCTCGATCACTTCGGTGTATTTCGGAACACCGGTACAGACGAAGCCGTTTTCGGGATGAGCCTCAGTCCAGCTCTCCATGGTCTGCAAGACAGCCGAAGTGTGACGGCCAATCCGAACGTCAATGGGCCATCCGTTTTCGTCAATTTTCTCAAATAGAAGACCGTGTTCGCCGGCTTTCACCACGAATTCATCCTTGCCTGTCAGGAGCTGTTCTCGTGTGGTCTTGCCGCGTGTGGCATCCAAGAATGGTTCTGGCGCTTCGAATAGAAGCGAGATAGCGTCAGAAAAGTCGCCAACTTCGCGGTGGGAGAGACCATGCAGGTTTTTTGGCGAGAATTCCATCCCCATGTTAAAGCCCTCATTATCCGGCAGGCTCATGGAGACAAATGTGGCCAGTTCCTCTCCTTTCTCGTGGGCGACGATTGTGCTGATGACAGGATACTGCAATTCAGCCTCATGCAAGTCGATGAAAACATCCACTTGCTCTTTCCTGATCAATTCCATGAATGCATAACACGTTTTCTCGGTCAGTGTGCCATTGGCTCGGCCCGGCCAGCAGCGGTTTAGATTGCGGATATCAACGTAGGCCAGGTTCTGTCGGCTGGGGTAGTGAATGAAGACTTCGGGATCGGGCCACTGATCCAACGGATTGGACCAGCGGTCACCCATGCGGAATGTCTGACCGCCCCATTCGGTGGGAATGGTGAAATCCGCAGGGTATCCGCCGCTTACACGCGTTACAGTGGATGCGCTGCGATTGGAGTTCAGAACAAGGATTAAGCGTCCCTTTTCCACGATGCCATTCTCGACAAAAAGCCAGGGCGCCAAACGAGCAGCAGGTTCTTCTGGGTGGGTGCCGCCCATGACAAAAAATGTTGCGCCAGGTTCTTTCCCCTCAAGGAAGTAAATATTGCAATCATTGATGGTGCCTTTGACTCCGTTGAAATAATCGCTGAGTTTCCTGACTTGTGTCACACTGGAACCTAGGACTACCGTCTCCTTGAGGTGTCGATGATCATAAAAACTCTTGCCTGCAAAGATCAGGAGGATCAGGCCGAGGATGCACAGAATCAGTTTGCGTAACAGGTGTGTTCTCTCAGTCATGGCAGCCTCATTTCAACCTGAACAGCCGAAGAAGAAAAGGGATCAATACAACGATGTAGAGGATCTCTTTTTCCCATGCTTTCGATTTGATCAAGTTGATGATTAGCAGCATCGCTGTGTAAGCGATGAGCAAGTAATAGATGATTGTGATAATGTTCATTAACAGATTCATGATACGATCTCCATGTTCCCTCTTAGTAGCCGGTCAGAAAGCGCAGTTTGCTGCTGTAGACCACCATGAGCGTTCCGATGATCATAATGATTACAGCCGGGACAATGCAGGCTTTCAAGAATTTGGAGTACGATTCCTTGTATCCCACCACTTCGACGGTGAGTCGTCCAATAATGGCTGTTGGAGGGAGCGCATCGCCCAGGGGCCAGATGAGGCTCATGCCTGCCAGCGCGATAATGGGATTGAGTCCGATGGTATTGAATAGAAGCACCAGCGGCACGCCGATGACCGGCGCGGACCCCCACATGAGCACTGCTTCAGAAACCGGCAGCAGGATGAACAGGCTGGCAAAAACCACCGAGATCGGAAGGGTCACAGCCGTGACGGCCAGGAAACCCCGAACGCCCGTCAGCGTCATGACCTGCACCAGAATCCCCGCACAGGTCAGCGTGCCGATGAGGGGGAGGAGCTGCTCAATGGTATCCTTTGAAACCATGAAAAAGTTAATCTTGATGGGCGATAGGGCGAACGATGCGGCTGCAGCGCAGAGAAACATCAGCGGAAGCCCCAGAATGGGTGTCGAATGAGGCCAATTTCTGCCCACGAGAACCAGTCCGAAGAAGACGATGAAAGGGATAATGATGCGAACCCAGTTCATCTTTTCCGGCGGCTCCGGCAATTCGGCGAACGCCTTTTCGACATCGGTTTTCGATCCCTTCCAACCCAGAATAAAGGCGGTTAATAGCGCTGCGATGACGCACGGAATCAGAAGCGGCATAAAGAACCCGACATAGGGCATGTTGACGCCGGCGGCGGTCATCATGGCCCACAAGCTGACAGGGGGCGCAGCCGCGCTCAGTCCGGCGATGATGAAGACAATGGCAGCGGTTCGAACCCGTGAGATGCCCATGTAGTTCAGCACCACAGCGACCAGCCCGCCGGTAATGAGCACAGTCACGCTGCCGGCGCCGGTAAGCGCACCGGGAACAAGAAGAAGAAATGTTAGAAGAATGAGAAGAAGCGCTCTGCTTTTGTGGAATCGCCGCAGGATGCTCCGCACAACATAAGCGACACCGCCCGATTCCTTCAGAATGTTCATGAAGAGTGTGGCAGTGATGAAGATGAGATTGATGTCCAGATAGGTGATGGATCCTTCGGCGATGTGCCGGGCGGGAATCCAGAAACCGCCGACCAGCGAACCGGCCAGCGCTGCAGACAGCATGGAGAGTTCCGTGGAGAGCTTGAAGACTTTCGCCAGAATATAGACTGCGACCATCACGCCGAGGATAATCTCTGTGTATGTAAACATACTCATGGGCTGGTTCTCTTAGTTGGTGTACAGGTTTTTCAGCACTTTGCCGAGTTCCATGTTCTTTTCGAATACAATCATGGGGATCTCTTTCGCTTTGGAGATGTTGGTAAACCGGCCGTCTTCATCGCCGTCCTTCCGGATGATCAGCAGGTCAGATTCAGGGCATACTGTGTCGATGGACATTTCGTCAGAATTATCGCCTGGTGCTGCGCCCTGAGCGCGACGCGCCATTCCCTCAAGGTGGGAGCCGATGATTTTTATGCCCTGTTTTTTCGCCTCGGCGATGAGGGCTTTAGTGCGGGCCAGCTCGTCATCAATGGAGATGCCGGCGGCGCCCATGCCCTTGAGGCTGGCTCCGGTAACAATAATGAGAGACTTGTACGGTTTACCCGCTTCCTTTGCAGCCTGGAGATCGGCGGCTGAAGCCAGCAGGTTGTACTCGTGCTTGAGATTCAGCCGTTTCATGAAGACCTTGATCTTCATAGGACCGGGGCTCTGGCCACATGAAGTGACGATGACAGGAAGTTCCGCTTTTTGTTCCGATCCCTGGGCAAAGACAGCGGATATTGCAGACAGGATCAGAAGGGAAACAAGAATAATGCTCACGATCTGTCTCATGTGTTGTACCTCCTTATGTGTTTGCATATCTGACATTTGGTGATGGGGAAATTGCACGAATTATAAAAAATAAACAATTCAAATACTTAAATCAAGGCTTTTCGTCATGATATTGAAGGTTGTACCGCGTTTTTCTTATCGTAAAACCTAGCAAGAGACCGATGATCACAACATAGCAGCCCAGCACGATCCAATAAAATGTTGAAGGATGCGATTTGATGCGGTATGCTTCTGCGCTGCCCGGAACAGGAAGCGGCACAGGATCCCACGGCAGGCCATGTTCAGATACCAGTCCCTTGATATAGAGTAGATGGATAACAGGAATATTCTCCCGTGCCATGGCGAAAATCATTCCCATCTTATGATTGGGAGGAAGCGAGATGGTTGCCGGCTGGTTGAGTCCTGGCCTGACTTTCAAAACGAGACTGCTGGTGCCCAGGTTGGCGAAACTGCCTCCGGCATTAATAAAGGCGGCGATGCGTCGGCTGGGAGGATTGCCTAAGTAGACTTCCAGCCGCTCTTTCACGATGTGTTCAAGTCCCGATTCGGTCAGGCAGGGAATTCCGCTGGCCTCGATATCGTGTATCAAGTGACGGCGGATGTCAGGATCGAATCCCTTGCCGACGTCACCGCCCCCGCCCAATGAGACAGCGGCTGGCGGCACTGAAAACAATCCATGAGCAAGTAAAAGCTGATACATGTCCAGTAAATGAAAATCGGGATGCGTGGCCCCGAAGGACGACGATCCCAGCGAAATGATGATGACGGGATGGACCTTCAACGCCTTGGCGGCGAGAACAGAAGCCACCATCAGAGCGGGGAACGAAGCGGAACTGCCGATGGCGATCGTGTCTCCCTCCGTAACACCCACATCCAGTAGAAGACGGACAATGAGGCCGGCCATGTCGGGATTGGTGGTGGTTCGCTTGGCGTCAAGATGTCCCAATGTAGTGGTTAGCCCTGCATCTTCGGGACCGATAAAGCCCGTCCGATTGGGGTCGATCTCCACATCCAGGACGCCCCGTTTTTTACACTCCGCCCCAATCAATTCTGTCGCCTTTTGCATGGCCCGAGCAGCCTGAAGCATCATGTGGGCGCTTGAGCGATTCGGATCTGGAGGAACAAGCCGCAACAGACTGATGGTCGCTATGCTGACGAGCGCTGACAGCAGCAGAGCTGCTTTGGTCCACCTGTTTACAGGCGAGATTCGCCATTTCGGCGTCGAAGAAAACAACATCCAGTATGTCCTCGATTAGAAGAGCATCTGTATGAGACGTCCAAACAGGTAGGCGGAAGCTGTGACTGTGATCATGGCCGCTGTGGTGATCATTACGCCCTGACGTTCGAAATGGTTGGCCACCAGACCGGGGATTACCCAGCCGATGATCCGAAATTCCACGGACATGGGAGCGATTTTCGGAAGAACAGCGTTAGCAAGGAATGTCCAGATGCCGCCGATCAGAATCATCATGACAAAACGACGCCGTCCAAACAAGATCAGATACCTGGATGCTGCACGATAACACATCAACGTAGCCAGAGCGGCAGACCAGGTGCCGACGAGCCGAAGGGGTTGATCAATGAACAGGACGAGATAGCTGGGCACGATGAGACCGCCTGGGTAGATGCCGGTCAGAGCTGTGACCGCCAGGGCCAGGGCCAGGCCAATGAATGAAGATTCATAAATCATGCGGTGTTCCTACAGATTTCCAATAATCAACCAGGAGCCGTCCGGCTCCGGCCAGATTGCCGAATCCAAAGATCACGCATCGCCTGTTTTTATCTCCTGCAATGTCACGGGTGACGTTTTCCGGCGATGCCCACATCAACAGCTGTGCACCGGGAAGCCTGCGGACAGCAGCGCGGGCGTGTCCGCCGGTGATATAGAGTCTGCTGAAACAGCCAGCCCACTCATTGCGCAGGGCAGCGATCCACTGAAGGGTTCGGTCGCCACGATCACTCCGCAGATTGAGCAGACCGATCAAGTCGGTGTTATGCAGTAAATCCGATTTCCGTACCATTTCCAACAGTTCTGCTGTGGACTTGGGATCATTGGCTGCGAATCCGTTGACCGTTAAAATCTGACAGATTTGGTCCGATCCGGTCAAACGCCAGATACGAAACGCGCCAGCGTCCAGTTTGGCCGCTGCGATGCCCTTTCCGATCACAGTATCCGAAACGCCGAGATGACGCGCTGCGGCCGTGACGAGATCCGTATGGGTGTTCACGAAAGGAAGTGATGGCTTGTCATCGCTGTCCGCTCGTTGTAATAAGCCAGATCCTGCTTTCACAGAAACCAGT
>CAZDVF010000048.1:0-10811 GCA_964508725.1 uncultured bacterium
GAAGGAAATGGCCCTTTTGTCAGCCGCTGCCCTCAAGAACCTGAATCATAGAAAAAGGGGAGTGCATAAGTCCGCCGAAGGTGGAGTTGCGAATGGGAGAGGAGGAAAGGATTATCTCTTTGATTGCACGCGTCCGAACAAAAAAATTGAGGCATACAAAAAGGCCGATTCTTTGCGGGGCTGTATCAAAAGCCCCAGGATGTGCAAATGAACCATCCGCAATCTCACCGGTATAACAGATAACATCTCCAAATGGGAGCTCTCGGGTGCCCGACGCCATCATTCGCTGGACCATTCCCCTGCGCGCCAGGGGCAGTGCCGTATCCCGCCGCCTGCTGCTGGAGGAGATCTGGAACCGCTACCATCGTCGGCTCATCCTCTTTGTCAGGCCTATGGTGAAAGGCGACGCCGAAGACCTCGTGCAGGACATCATGCTTCGCGTATGCCGGAACATCCACACATACCGGCCGTCGTACGCCTTCTCGACTTGGATTTACACCATCGCGCGGAATGCCTGCTTGAACCATTTGGAGAAGAAAAGAAGAATCACATGGACCGATGAGATGGACGCTTTTCCTTCCGAGCCGGACAGATCTCCGGAAAAACGGACGATCGAGGCAGATATCCAGCGCCGGATCAATCTGGATTGAGAAAAATATCATTGACAGATGGGGAGAGTTCAATTCCTTCAGGGAACGCGGAGTCATTTCCAGGTGATTTTTCGGCAGCCGAAGTTTTTTGGGCACCTTTTTCTGAAAAAAGGTGCGAAACAATATCTGAATCGATCATGAAATGATCAACTTGGATGACACTGTTTTTCTAATGTTTAACTGAAATCTGTGTTTTCTAAGACCGGACACAATTGACTTTCTTTCTAAAAGAAAGTGGCAATCGAACGTGGAATTATAGCTGCGCACAACGCGCGTACAAACAACCGAACAACAGAATCGGAGGAAATCCCCATGTCTCGCTCATCCGAATCCATCCGAGACACCATCAAGGCTTTTCTCACAGCCCTGGGCGTCGCCCTCATCATCAGGGCCGGCGTGGTTTATCCGTTCAAGATTCCTACAGGATCAATGGAAGGCAGCCTGCTGGTAGGCGATCATATCCTCTGCAACAAATTCGTCTACGGCATCCGCACCCCCGACTGGATCGGCATCCCCTACACGAAACTGGGATTCTTCGTCCCATACACACGACTGCCTGGTTTCAGAGAACCCGCTTCCGGCGACGTCGTCATCTTCAAGTATCCGCGTAACCTGAGCGAATACTACGTCAAGCGTTGCATCGCTGTCAGCGGCGACACTGTGGAAATCCGCGACCGGAACGTTTACGTCAACGGCGCGCTCTTCTCAAACGCCAAGAGGACGCAGTTCATCGGCGAACGGATCATCCCTGAAGGAATCGGCCAGCAAGGCATCTTCCCGCCGGGCAGCGGGAACATCCATAACTACGGACCGATCCGGATCCCAGCGCAGGGCGACACCTTCCGATTTCAAGAGGACAACAAAGCCGCCTGGTTCCCATGGCTTCAACGTATGGCCTACGAGGGAAATCGCATCACACTGTCGGACGGGCGGGTCGCAACACACCTGACTGTGGAAAACATCGACCTCTGGCAGCAAGCCATCCGATTATTTCAGATGGATGCTTTTTCAGTGAACGGAAAATCGCTGGCGGGATATCTTTACACGGTTCGGGACCGTCAGTATTTTATGACGGGCGACAACCGGGATAACAGTCTCGACAGCCGCTTCTGGGGATGCGTGCCTGAACGGCACATCGTAGGCGAAGCTTTGATGGTCTACTGGTCGTGGAATCATGACATCCCACTCTACCGACTGACGGAAAAATGGCGGTGGAAACGAACGTTCAACCTCATTCGCTGACAAACTGTGCGGCGGATATGGCGACTGTATCCTGATCCGTCACGCGGTCTCCCGCCTCAATTTGCAACCATTCCGATTCGCCTATTTTCAACAGAAAAACGATAGGAAAAAGAAAAAAACCTCCCGGCTGAAAAACCGGGAGGTTGACAGATTTCGCATCCTAATTTCGGACAAGGATTTATTTGACGAACTTCTTTCGGACCATCTCTGTGATGGTGCGGAAATCCATCTTGCCGGTCCCCATCTTGGGCAACTCATCAAATACGACAAACCTGTTGGGAATGGCGATGGAAGGCAAAGATTTTCCCATTTTCTTAATCAGCTCCTTTTCATTGACCTTGCCGGTCACCGCCGCCACCAGCCGTGCTCCCTTCAAAGAATCAGGAATCTCCACCACGCAGCAGCTTACACCGTCAGGCAGCAGATCTTCCAGAACGGACTCGGTCTTCACCAGGCTGACCATCTCGCCCCCGATCTTCACAAACCGCTTCAGCCGGCCGCGATGCCAGAGATAGCCGTCCTCGTCCATCACGCCCATGTCGCCGGTATCGTACCAGCCGTTCTCGATGCGCAGCGATGTTTCCTCCACATCATCCAGGTATCCCTTCATCACATTGGGGCCCTTGACTAAAATCTTGCCCTCTTTGCCTGGGGGTAATTCTTCGCCCGAATCAATATCGGTAATCATCACGTGAACGTCGGGGAAGAGTTTCCCGATACTGCCGGGCCGATTGGCTTCCGGTGAATTAACGGAAACGACAGGGCTTGTCTCTGTGGCGCCATAACCTTCAAGAAGAACCTTGCCATGTTTTTCCCTGTACCCGTCACGCAACCAGTCCGGCGTCTTATCCGCCCCGGCCACAATAATACGGAGCGATTCAAAATCGCCGGGCTTTGACTCGCGCAGATAACCGGCAAAAAAAATGGGCGTACCCGCAATCATGACCGGCCTCTCTTTACGGATGATTTTCGGAATCGTTTTATAGTCCAAAGGATTGGCGTAGGTCACGGCTTTGGTGCCCAGCAACAAGGGCAGCCAGAAATTGATTGTTTGGCCGAAAACATGGAACAGGGGCAGAATGCACATAATCGTATCGTCGGACGTTAAATGAAAAACCTCAATCGCGCTTTGGACATTAGACCCGATATTTCGATGCGTCAGTTGCACAGCCTTGGGCTCTTTCTCGCTGCCGCTGGTGAAAAGAATCACGATGTTATCGTTTTCATCCACTTTGGGAAATGTGCGGCAGATCATCTTCACTGACATCTTGGATAGCAGCGCGGCCTTGAGTTTGTCCGCCGTGGTGATATCGTCCATGATATCTTCAAGACAGACCATTCCCTCGATCTGGGGACACTTGATTTTTTCAAGAAGCGCGCGTGATGTAATAATTGTCTTGAAACCGCACTTGTCCTGAGCGTAGCGTGCGTTGTCTTCTGCACCAGTGGAGTAGTTAATCATGGTCGGCACCTTGCCGGCCATGAGGGCGCCGAGAATGGCTAAAAAACATCCAGCAGATGTGGGAATCATAATCCCAAGGTAGCCTTCCTCTTCGTATTTGCGTAGTTTCTTGGCCAGAATGAGGGATGCAATCAGCGCCTTGGAATAGGGCACATTTTTCTCTGTCGTTATGTCGACGATAGCCATTTTTTTGCCGTTCTTCTTGGCAACACTGACAAACTCATGATGTAAAATCATGGATGCGCCCTCCCTCGAAAATGTTGTTCTCAGCAAATTTGGAAAGTCAATTGACGTATTTTATAATTACGTGAATTTGGTTCAGGAAGTCAAGCACAATTTTCCCTCCGGTCCGGACAACGTTTGAGCTCTGAGGCGTAAGCTTGTGAGCATCTCCTGCAATGATTGGTTAGCCCATGATATTTTTCCATGAAGGCTCCTGTTTAAACTTCTTTATTAGAAGATTTTTCTTCTCCTCCGCCATCCATGAAGATTTTACGCCGAGAAGTATAATTTTGCAGATATCTTTTTTGGTAAACCCACAATTCTGTACAAGCATATGATATTCGTTCGCAAGAGAGGTGTTAAACATCTTAGGATCGTCTGTATTCACGCTAATGATCAATCCATATTCAAAGTATTTTCGAATTGGGTGTTCCATAATGCTGTTGACAACGCCCGTGCGGACATTTGACATAGGGCAAAGTTCAATAGGAATTTCATTCTCAGCAATATAGTCCAAAAGCTCAGGTTCCTTGTAAACACATGTTCCGTGACCAATCCTTTGAACACGAAGCTGTTTGATTGCTCCCCAGACGCTTTGTGTTCCCGACGCTTCTCCTGCATGAGCATTGGTGCAAAAGCCCATGTTACGAGCTTCACGGTACAGTGTTTCAAATGGTTCTGGTGGATATTCGTGCTCAGACCCACCTATTCCAATGCCAACGACACCGCAATCCTTGACTTCGTTTAGTGCCTGCAACGTCGTCATCTCTGATTCCGGTCCATAGTCTCGAACGAGATCGGCAATGAGGGCAACCTCGATCTCTGGTACGAAAGACAATCCCTTCCTGACTGCATTGGTAAGTTCTTGTACATCCAGCCCATACCGAACAAAGAGTGACGGCGAGAAGAACATTTCCGCATAACGAATATTCTGGCCTGCCATATCTCGAGCAGTAAGCTCAGCAATATATATAAAATCCTCATATTCCCGCAGGAACTGATTTTTCCAAGACCACGCTTCAATAAAATGAGGAAAATCTTTGTACTCGAATCGTTTCACCAGTGTTGCAACAGTGGGTACAGCAGGATCACCACCATATTTTTGAACTAGGCCGAACAGCGCTTCATTCGGTATAGCTCCTTCAAGATGGACATGCAACTCGATTTTTGGCAAATCGTTATACCATTTCATTTGTAAATTCCTATTCTTGGGCCAATCCAAATCTACAACTTTTAATTAATGTTTGTCAGCCAATACAAACTATTTTGAACGGTCACGGTGCACAGGTGTTATTCCCGGGTTTGTCAGGACAGCGCTGCAGCTTGCCCGCAGAGCATAAGGCAAAGTCATACTTTACCGGATCGTCCGGATCAAACCGCCGCAGGGCTTCGGCGATCTCGGCGCCCATGGCTCAGCCCGGGCTTGCACGGCCGGTCAACCCGAGCCTGCGGCCCAAACGGATCATGCGGGTATTGAGGAGGATGATCCGTTGTGCCGGCGAGACAGACTGCCAGACGCCCACGTCCAGGGCGCCCCGGCGAACCATCCACCGGAGGAAAAGGTTGAGCCGTTTGCACGCGCTGCCGTTTTTCGGATTAGTCAACGCGTGGCGGATACCGGTTCCCCTGGGCGGATACACCGGGCAAAATGGACCGGTTTCGAGAGAGGACAGTTCGCACGAACAGCGACAGGCTCGGTCCGATATCCGAATCAGTGGGATCGTATCCCCGCATGAAAGATTTCTGGATGCTGCCGGCCTCATCCAGCATCTGCCGCATCCACCAGACCAGAAGCCCGACATCGCGCCCGCGATAAAACCGGTACACGAATCCATCAAACAGATGTCCATCAGTGTGAAGATCGAACGTCTCCACAAACTTACGGGGAGACAAACCCATGATTTCGAAAATAGATTGCACCGCCCGCCCGATCGCCAGACACGCGGCAATCAGCCAGGCAATCTCCTGATCTTCGGGATGTTAAACTGACGGACATCCTTGAGAGAATCAAGATCCAGATGGTTTGGAGGACAGCTCTGGACGAGCTGGTCGAGAACATGTTTCAGTGTTGTATCGGACATCAGAATACCGGCCCGATGCGCCAGAACCAGGTCCCTTCGTTATCGGAAGTCAGAACGCGCCCGTACCCCCCGCTGGCCACAACCGGAAGCTTGCCCCAGAGAATAATCCGGCAGCGCAGTTCGAGACCTGCGGATCCGATCCACGCGCAATCGGAAAATCCTCTGCTCCGGCCCGTATCGTACGCAAACCTGTCGCGCCCCCACGCCTTTCCCCAGTCTGTCCACAGAGCGCCAGTCAACCGTTCGAGCCAAAGCACAGGAATCCGGAATCCCAAATCGCGCATGATCGGAATGCGATACTCGGCGTTGGTGAAAATCATCCGATCACCGTCCCGGCTGTAATCCAGTCCGCGGACATGATGCGGTGATCCCAGACGCGTCCAGTCCTGTACGGGTGTTTCACCCCGAACCAGCAGCCCGCCGATGCGGACAGCGGCCACTTGCCGGCCCCACGGCAGTTCCTGGCGAAACGCCGCCAGCGCCGACAGCCGCGTCTGGTCGATGTCGCTGCCCAGGCGGCGTTCGGCCCGCAATCCAAAAAACGACACCCACGCGCCGGTCGCTGGATGGATGTCAAACCCGGTGTCGGGACGCTCCCACTGCCACGTATATCCTAGACCCAAGCAGTTGAACCAGCCGTTAAACGGCCTGTTGGGTGTTAACAATTGAACAAACTGTTCCCGGTTAATCACACGGATGTGCTCACACCTAAACGATGCAGAAATCCTGTGGTTGGACAGAAGTGTGTGTCCGAAATTAATCGGAAGAGATGCCTCCACCGACAAACCGGTGCGCCGCTCCCAGAGAGGATACCTGGGAACTCCCAGGAAATTGCCCCTGTCAAGTGTGCTGCCCCAGGTGCTGAATGTGAGGAGCGGCTCAGCCTGACCGTTGGTGTAGCGGACGAGCCAGTCCACGCGACGCCCGACTGTCGCGAATCCCAGCGCCTGATGTTTGCGCAGGGGATCGGCTGCATAGTGCGCTGCGCCCAGTTGCAAACCGCCGTCGTCCTGACCGAAAAAGGGCAGTGTGAGTAGAGGGCGGATCTGCCCCCACGATCGATATGGTCGTATCTCTGCGACATCGAATGGGACGGATTTTGTTTCAGACGAGAGGACGCCAAACCGATCAGCTGCCCAGAGCGGAGAACTGGATACATCTCTCGGCTGCACCGAACGGGACGCTGGAATCGTATAAGCCGCCACACTGTCGCGCCGGGCTATGACCACAGCAGTAACGGTTTTTCCATCAGGAGAAAAGGACGGATTGAACACACCGCCTGCTACATCGGTCATCTGTGTCAGATCCGATCCGTCCGGGCGGATGCGGAAAAGATTGGGCGTCCCGCCCGCAGTCCGGCAGAACGCGATCCACGCGCCGTCGGGCGAAACAGTCGGCGTGCGGTCGTCCACGGCGTCGGAAGTCAGCTTGTGGAATCCTGATCCATCCGCGCAAATGGAGGCGATATCGCGCTGGCCGCTCGCATCGATGAGCGAGAAGGCAATGTACGACCCGTCCGGCGACCAGGCCGGTGAAAAAAGCTCGGTGTGCGAACCCAAATCCGCAATCTCGCGGAGAGACCCCGTCTTCAAATTCAAAAGGCAGAGGGTGGATTTCCCGGCCTCGCGGCGGACAAAACAGACAGCATCTTCGAAAGGAGACAACACCGGATCAGCGGCCCGGAGATCTGTCGTGACGCGCCGCTCCCTGCCCGTGGACGCGTCCACCACATAGAGATCGCGGACCACCGACCCACGCTTGCCCCGGCGCAACCGGCTGGCAACCAGGCGCGTGCCGTCGGACGACCACGAGAAGTATGCGCCGACGTGGGGTCCACCCATCTGTCGCCAATTGGATTTGTCGGATTCAGACGTGTAGAGGCGCGCCACACCCTCGTCCCACCGGTCCACACCCACGGCAGCGATCTTCGATCCATCAGGAGAGACACGCACACCGTTCACTGCCTGCAGGGGAATGTCAATCCGATCTCCCAGAGCATCGGACGGCTCGCGTCCTCGGGAAAAATCCGCTGCTTCCTCACAGACTGCGGACCGCCAGTCTTGATCCAGATCACCCACACTCAAGCCAGTTGCCCGCTTCATGCTCCACGAGAAAGAGACAGGAAGCTTCCTGTGTTCACGGATAAGCCGCCGCATCACATCGCGCCCGTACCGCGAGGTTGCAAACCGCATCAAGCTGTGACCCTGCTCGTAAACCAGCCGGCCGTCCACTAAATCTGCGCCGACAAAACCATCCATCCTTCGGAGGGGGAGCAGCGATTCCGTCTGGATGCTGGAACGCACCAGGAGATCACGGTGTGCGCCCCACCTCTCAGATTCGACTTGAGCCACACCCTCCAGAAACCACGAGGGCATGGTGCCGAGGGTCAGAAGCTCCCACCACTTGCCCCGCCCGTTACGGCAGGCCCAGAACGTGGCAATGTGGCCAAACTCGTGACCAATGAGGCGACGAAGCCAGGAGAGGGTTCCGGTGGTCTGTTTTTGGGGATCCTGTGTCCAGATGAAGATGGAGTGGTCTAGCGGATTGGCGATGCCGTTGGAAATGTCGTCCACGTCGGTGAGGATGAGGAGCGTTTTTTGTGGAATGTCAACACCCAGGTCGCGCGCGATCGGACCGTAGACATCTTCGGCTATCCCCGCCGCGTTAAACGCCAGCGAATCGAGCCCCTGGTGAAAGATAATCCGGAAATGGTCTGTGTCGAACGTCCGCCAGACCAGTTCGGGGTGGGTCCGGCCGTTGGGGAGTTGGGCGAAAAGAATGGCCGGAATAAGACAACTGAATAGAAGAACGCGAAACCGCATGACGGTCATTCCGCCAGCATTTCGGTAATCTTAACCAGCTTGTAGCCTTGCTTCTCCAGGCCGTCAATAATATTGGGAAGTTTCTGATGGGGGAAATCGTCTGTGCGCTGTGTGCCCAGGTGCATGAGCACGATGGCTCCGCTCGCGCCCTGGCGTGTACCGTTTCCAAATTCGAGAACCTTCTCGGCAATCTCGTCAGCCGACCGGTAAGCGGACGATGTTGTGTCAGCCACCCAGTCCAGTGTATCCATGGAATGCTGCCAGTCTCGCCCTACGGTCCAACCCACATGGCGGTACCCGGCGTCGGCCGCCCATCCGACAATCTCGCTGTTCACCTCACCGAACGGCGCGCGCCAGAGGGGCGCCATGTCCTTGCCCGTCACAAGGCGGAAGAGGGATGCCGTCCTGGCCAGCTCCTGCGCCAGTTTCTCGGACGTCATCTCCGGCAGTGTGTCATGCCGCCTGTTTTGCGCAAAGCTGGTCAAATGGGGATGGTTCCACGTATGATTCCCGACTTCGTGTCCCTCACGCACGATACGCCGCACCGTGTTGGGATACCGACGGATAAATTCACCAGCCAGGAAAAAAGTGCACGTCACATTCCTGGATTTCAGAAGATCGAGAATCTCATCTGCGGCGTTGTTCTCGCCGCCTCCGTCAAATGTCAGGGCGATCTGCTTACGGCTGGCCGGACCACGCCGCACGTCCCTGGCCAAAAATTTGCGCGTCGGTGAACCCAGGGTCAATGTCAGGGTTTCGAGGCGTGAAATGGTGCCGTCCTCACTGATGGCGCGCACATCCAGCCGGTTGATTCCGCGGTTAAGACGGACCGCCTTGAATGTGAAGGCGCCCTCGTCGTCTGGCAGCACAGCCTTGATCAGTTTGCCGTCGGTAGAAAGGGAAACGATATGGTTGGCTTCGGCCTCGCCGGTGATGTCCAGGGTATTGGTAAGGACCATGCCCCCTGCAGACGGCGCGAGGATGCGTGGAGGCGCAACCGCAGTCGTATCTGCTCCTGCTGGCGTGGAAGCATCCGACGGTACGATGGTTCGATCTGTCAACGACCGGACTTCCATCGTCAGTTGACGGATGAACAGAAAACTGATGACCAAACCGGCAAGAAGGAGCAATTCAACCCATCCACGGATGCGGCCTCTGACTATAAAATGGATCGCCAGGCCAATACCTCGGATGAGACCCTTCACACACTGGAACAGAAGCTTCATCAGTTCGGCGGTGAAAAAGACGGCCACGCACTGGGCGCTGCAAAACACCTGACCGAAGGCCAGTCTGCGGCAGTTGTAGCAGATGCGTTTTCGGCACTGATGGCACGTATCACTGGCCACAACATCAGGATGATTTTCACAGTAACGGATTTTTCGGGGCATATCTGATTCCCCCTGTCTCGGATTTTAAAAAAGGTAAGAGAAAAGGTTCTGAAAGTCAAGTCCCGTCACTGAGAATCCCTTCTTGACTTTCCCGTTTTTTCTCCTATATTTGAATAGTGTTCACCACGGGGATTGAATCTCCCCGCCGCCTGCCTTAGGCAGGCAACGGGGAATCTTCATCTGTAAGGAAAAAACATTTTTGAAATGCGCTCGCTGACAGATTCAATTCCGACACACTGCATCTCACCGGATTGATTACATACAACTGGTTACCCGACACCTCTCGGAATGCTGGAAATTAATGAGATGACTTAACGATTCTGAGTTGATCTCCCGCAACCATATGATTGGACAAAAAACACAATATTCAATAAATCATGGAGGATCTGATGTCCGTATTATCGAATTTGAAACCAGCCCTTTTATGGAAACATTTTGATGAGATCTGTAAAATTCCCCACTGCTCTCGCCACGAAAAACTACTGGGGGACTATATACTGGCCCTGGCCGAAAAGAATGGGTGCAAAGCCCGGCGCGACGATGAAGGCAACATTGTCATCCAGGTACCCGGCACATCAGGATACGAAAACGCCAAGACTGTCGTGCTGCAGGGCCATCTTGACATGGTCTGTGAGAAAAACTCGGATGTTGTGCACGATTTTGCCAAAGATCCTATCGAGGTCGAAATCGCCGGCGAGTGGGTGACAGCAAAGGGCACAACCCTCGGGGCTGACAATGGTATTGGCGTGGCGGCTGCCCTGGCCCTTTTGGAAGACAAGACCGTAGCCCACGGACCTCTGGAGTTGCTGTTCACCACTGACGAAGAAACCGGACTCAACGGCGCACAGGCCATTCCCTCTGATTTCTTGGAGGGGCGTATTTTACTGAATCTGGATAGCGAGGAGGAAGGCGCCTTCACCATCAGCTGCGCCGGAGGCGCTGAT
>CAZDVF010000049.1:0-10643 GCA_964508725.1 uncultured bacterium
GTGGGTCTCAACAAGAGTCCGCATCGATGTGATAAACTGATCGGCCGTGGCAAACCGTTTCGGCGTTGATGGTATGACACCCTGAGACGGCAAAGGAAGCGATCCGGATATCACGCCCCAGTAACGCACGCGTCCACCTGTCTGGTGCCGATCTTCAGGAGAGACCTGGTACGATGTTGCGCCCAGAAGTGTTTTGACACGCTCACCCATCATTTTGGACACATTGGGCGCTGCCGAGACATAACTGACGCGAAACTGATTTCCCTCGATGATGATGGTGCCCAATTGACCCTGCTCCGCAAGATTCTTGAACACAGTCTTTGCAGCAGAAACAACTGTCAACGCGCCACCAGCTGATCCTGTAGATGTAATTCCCGATGCACCAAGATTTTCGGACGCTGTCGTATCGTTCGCTGTCTGATCACCACCCGCAGCCTGTCGGTCGGTAATCAAAGCGGGTCGCTGAACATTCGATGTTGATGCCCGCCTTCTTTGACCCTGTCTTGGCTGAAAAACAAAAAGATAGAGAAAGACGACAATAACAACCAGGCCTAAAAACGCCCACAACCAAATGGGTGTTTTCTTCCCATTCGTCTCACCGAAGTCAAAGTCCTCATCGAAGGACTCTTTATCATCTCCCGCATCAAAGTTGTGGATCGATTCATCCTCATCAAGAAGACTGTCATCATCTAAAATCGAGGAACCGCCGATGTTTTCATCAAATTCCAAATGATCATGTGACTTGTCTTGAACCGCATCAACATCTTCAGGTGAAGGGGTCCACTCTTGTTCCTTGTCATCCTCTTCTTCCTTGAACAGGTTGATATCAACCATGAATAGGTTCCTCCCTGATGGTCACACAACGGATCGCGACGCGTCTATCCCCGGTTGCATTTTATGCGAGCGTTGCACCTACTGAAGCCGAAAATCGCTCCGGATATGCAATATATGCCTCAGATTGTGAAAGGCCTTTTCCCACTTCCAGCCGAGTGAATGGATTAACGACCTCAACATCCAGTGACTCTGTTTCGGACAACTGATCAGCAAGGGAACGAACTGATGGATATCCCATCATATACAAACGCCCCAGTTCTTTCATACTGCTACCCAGACGATGACCGAAAACAAGTCTCTTTAATTCTTTAATCAGATAGCGAGCAATCTCGGTTGCATCAAGACCGCCCTCTGCTATCTTATCTTGCGACAGTATCATCCGATGAGACAGGAAATAGTCTGACTGCCGTATAATAATGAATGTGATATCCTCTCGCTGGACGTCAACTAAAAGTGTTATTGCTGATGGATCCATGTCGTAATTTGCATTGAGAGATCGGATGGATGAAAAAACATCGACATCAATCCGCTTCAGATGAAGCCCGCTCTCTTTTATCATCTTCTGAACAGCTGCAATAACGTCATTGCGAACCAGGACCAGCAGATAGAGGGGATTACCTTCCTGGGTTTGAAAAGGAAGCCGCTGATAATCCAGAATAAAATTGTCTCGTGGTGAAATGAGAAATTGATCGGCCTCCCAGAAGATATGATCACGAATCATCTCCTCTCCAAGGCCTAAGGCCAAGGGTACTTTCTTTAAAAGCACACTGCAGAGAGGCAAGCTGACACAGACCTCTCTGCAGTGTCCACCCATACGCTGAAATGCAGCACGTAGGCTGTCAGCCTGGTCTTCGAGAAACGTCTCACCATCTCGAAGTGCATCAAGCTCAAAAGGACGAGCCAGATCATGAGATACGAGCCTCTGGACTTTACCATTCTCAAATTCGACCAGGCAAATATGCTCAGAGTGAATAGAGAGTCCAGTCATCGTTTTTTTTGAATTTACCGCCATACCACGGTTCCGGCACTCCTTTTTTAAAATGCGTTAATCAGGATCCCTTCTTTTCCCAGGTCTTCTTGCCATCCATTTCGATGGCTCCGTGGTTCTTGATGGTTCCCCCGCCCAAGATTCTTTTCGCTGAAGAGAGTTCAAGGGCAACTCTTGATGTATCGCCGGTGACAGGATCAATTTGTAATGCCACCAATTCTGTATCAGTTACAACGATGGGGCATTTGACGCTGAAACGCTTGACCTCTGACATGTCATCAACAACGATGAGATGCGGTGTGTGACTGAAGGGACAATATTCAACCGAATCGAGTAAGGCCTCTCTGAACAGATCAACTAGACCAAATGCAAAAAGCCGTGATCCCTTATCATCCGTTTCTTTTGTGATCTGCTTCCATAAAGTTTGATTATCGGGCAGATTCAATTCGTTGACGATTCTTCGAATCCGATCATGACCCAGTACGGATCCCCACTCCAAACACTGGTCTAGCTTGCGCAGAGCGTTGATCTTCCCTTCGAGTTTAATCTCTTCATCTCTCCAAAGAGATACACGTTCGGAATTCCACAATTCTTCCTTGATTTGAAGCCAGAGCAAATCCCAATCAGACTCTTTATTTTTTTGCCAGCGCTGTTGTGCATCATCCTGCCATTGAACCCGCCGTTCGCTCTCCCAGAGATTTTCCACCACTTCGTTAATATATTTTTTATTGCTGGCTTCCCAATCTGCGTATTCCTGTTCTCGAATCTCAACCAGTTCCACTCTCCAGAGAGAATCACGTTTAGCCTTGAACGCCTCTTTGAGCGAATCGGGCATTGATTCTTCCTTCTCGGCAAGCCATTTGCTTCGGCGATCAGAGGACCATTTTTGGACAATCACACGATTCCATGTGCTGAAGTTGTTTTCTCGCCAGGTCGGGCCTTCGCTCTTCCACAGGGCTGGGCGTTCCTTCTTCCAGAGCAGCTCTTTTTCCTTTTCCCAGAATCGACCCTGCATTTCCAGCCAAATGGAATCTTTCTCTTGCTGCGAGAGAGCATCCATGTCCGATTCCCAAACAAGATGTGTCTCTTTTTCCCAACGGTCTTGGTCGTCTTTCAACCAAATGTCGGTCCTTTTTGCATGATCAATGGTTTCGCCCAGTTTTTCATAGAGATAGGGCTTGAAGTATCTCCACTCAGGAATTTCATTAATCATTCGACCTCTGGCCATGTTGCGGTTGGCACGACGCCGGATCGGTCTTGAAATCGATGCGTCATTGGTCATTTCATCAAAACTGTTTTGTCCCAGAAGAACAGCCCAGATGACACTGTTTTGAAACGGATCAACTTCCGGCTCTGAGGCCACAACTTGATCATAGACTGATTTCAACTCAGAAACCATATTGTAGCCTAAAGAGTCCCACTTTATGAGATTGCCAAGAGACTTGCGCTCATTCAGTTTGGACAGGATGATGCTTCTCAAATCCTCTGGAAACTGCTTTGCCAAAACGAGTGATTCGAGTTTTTTCTTGGTGACCATCTTATCCCAATTGACTAAGGAATCCAGGGCCATCAAAGCATTCGGATCAGACAGTACCACATCCTTGACACCCGGCATGCTATCTGAATAAGTGCTGGTTTTGCCTAAATAGCTGAATTCCATCTGCTGAATGGTCTCCATTCGAGTTTGGCACACCTCTTGAAGCTCCGTCTCGTCTTCCCATACCCTGGCAGGATAAAGGATGGTTCCAATTAAAACAACAACCAAAACGACGATGAGGATTTCGTAGAGAATATTACCCTGTGGTCTTGCTGCCATTTGTTATTCCTCCCTTCTACGCGTGCAATATGACTTCTGCAATTTGATATGATCTCTACTCCAGTTGAATGAACGGTTTCAGACGCTCGACAGTTTTATTTCCAATGCCTTTGACGTTTAATAAATCTTCTATAGAACGAAATGGCCCATACTGTTTACGATACAAAATGATGCGTTGTGCAATGACAGGCCCCACACCTGGCAATCTTTCAAGCATTTCGCATGATGCCTGATTGATGGAAACAGATTCCCATTCCAACGCAGTTTCGGTTTTCACCGACATCTCGTTGGATAGAATATCATCTGCATGATCCCGGAAAACAACGGCTTCTCTTGTCGGCTGCGGCAATGGCGACTTGTTCCTACGATGCCACCGCACCCCTGCTCCTGCAATGAGCGTCATACAAAGAAAGAGCAGAACCGTCGATTCTTTCCGTGTAAACATCACTATCCACGCAAAGAACAATTATATTTACGATGCCTGTTCCGGTACAACATCCTGAAACTCGGCCAATTTTTTAAAGAGCGTCTTGACCTCATGAGACGGCTTGATCGGTGTCCAAACGATAACCTTAACCAATTGGTCGCCATGCCCGCTGCCGTGAAGATGGGGAATCCCTTTCCCGCGCATTCTCAAAATTTTACCGCACTGAACACCTGCATCGATCTTAAGGCGCGCTTTCCCGTTGAGAGTTGGGATTTCGACATCATCTCCGATCACTGCCTGAGGCATGCTGATGCGCAATGAATAGAGCACATCATCACCGTGCCGCTCAAAGAGACGGTTCTTGACTTCTTCGATAAAAACAAACACGTCTCCACTGGGCCCGCCCTTGGGTCCCACATCACCTTCGCCACGCAAAGTGAGATAATTACCCGTTGCTACACCTGCGGGAATCTTCACCTTGAGGGACACTTCTCCTTTTTTTCTGCCCGTACCCTTGCAATCAGTACACGGATCGCTGATGACCTTGCCTTCGCCACCACATGACCTGCAAGGCGAGATATTGACAAACTGGCCGAACAACGACTGGGTTGCCTGCCTGATCTGACCTGCCCCATTACAGACCGGGCACGTTTTAACTGATTGAGATGATTTGGCTCCTGTTCCTCCACATTGACCACACCGCACCAGCCGCTTGATTCGGATAGTCTTTTCAACACCCTTGGCGATTTCTTCAAGTGTCAACTTGAGCTGGATTTGAAGATCATTCCCCCGCTCGGGACCTGAACGCCTTTGGGCCGATCCAAAAATATCGCCAAATCCCCCGAATCCTTCCATAAATGTCCGCAGTGCGTCGGACAAATCAAAATCAACTCCACCAAATCCACCACTGCTAAAACCACCCTTCAGTCCGCTGTGACCGTATTGATCGTACATCCGCCGTTTTTCAGGATTGGTCAGCACTTCATATGCTTCGGCGGCTTCTTTAAACTTTTCTTCTGCTTCGTGATCGCCAGGATTTCTGTCGGGATGGTATTTCATCGCCATCTTTCGATAAGCCGACTTGATCTCCTCTTCGTTTGCTCCTTTGGACACGCCCAGGATGTCGTAATAATCATGCTTCGCCATACAGCCTTACAACCTCATTCTCATTTACTTACAATCACTTTGGCATGGCGGAGAACTTTTCCATTTAAAGCATATCCTCTTTCGTGCTCTCCTACAACGATACCTGGGGGTGCCATCTCTTTTTCAACCTGAAGCAGCGCATCGTGCATGTCAACATCAAATGGTTGATCCATCGACTCGATCGGTTCAAGCCCGTATCCTGCGATGATGGACATCATTTTATCGTAAACAAGTTGAACACCTTGACGAAATCCACTTTCTTCATTTACTGGTGGGGAAAGTTTCAGACACCGCTCAAAATCATCAATAATCGGCAATAAATCTTTGATGAGCCGCTCATTGGCGTTTTGAATGACTTGGGCGATTTCCCGCTCAGTGCGTTTTCTGATGTTATCCATCTCGGCGGCCGATCGCAAAAGACGATCGTTGAGTTCTGCAATTATCGCTTCGGCTTCCGCAAGACGTGTCTTGAGTTCCTCTGTGACACGTTTGGACGTCGTCCGTCTCTTCGTCTCTGTTTTTCCAGTCGTCTTCTTTCGCCGGACTGTCTTCGATGATTCACTCATCATTCGGTGAATTCTGCCTTGTTTCTCTTTCCGTGTGTCTGTAACAGACCAGCACCCGCCAGCCATTCTTTGAATCTATCTTGCCGACGGGGATCTCTGTATCCTGATGACCAGCCATGATTGCTGTCAACTCAAATAGTGACTCATGGTCTTGGCCATGAAATCGACAAGAGGAAGAACCTGCCGATACTTCAACCGTTTCGGTCCGATCACACCCAAAGTGCCCACATCGCGTCCGCGGTTGTAACACGCGGAAATCACAGCGCACGATTGAAGCCGGTTGTCGCCGTTCTCTTCACCGATCGTCACAGCGGTCTCCCGGGTTTTTCGATGAAAAACGTGCATCAACTCTGCGCGATCGTCGATGAGAGCAAAGATCGGCCCCAAATTCTGAATGTCAGCAAATTCCGGATGGCTGAGGATATAATGCGTTCCGCACGTATGGACTTCCATCGGCTCTGAAAAGTTGAACAGATCATTGGCCGATTCAACAACCTGGCGCATTAAAATCGGATGTACGCACGATGCGTTCTGCATTCTGAGGCCGATACTGTCTTTTATCTCTTCGATGGACAAACCGCTCAGTCGCTCGTTGATCATTTGCGCGGTCTTTTCCAGCTCTTCCGGTTTCAAATCAGAGGAGATTTTCATGACAACAGTGCGCACCAGCCGGCTTTGCACATGAATGACAACCAGGATTTTCTCTTTACTCAACTGAATCAGTTCCATCCGGTCAAAAATCCCGAACGAGATCCACGGAGTTAAAACAACACCCAGTTCTTTGGATATCATGCCAAGAATCTTTGAAGCTTCCTCAAGGATGTGCTTAACATCACCGCCCAATGGACTGATCCGATTTCGGATATGCTGCTCTTTTTCGGTGTCGATCCGCACCGGTTTCATGAGGTGGTCAATATAATATCGATAACCCTTGTCCGTGGGAATGCGGCCAGCGGATGTATGGGGCTGCATGATGTACCCCATCTCTTCCAGATTCGCCATCTCATTGCGGACTGTTGCTGGACTGCAATCAAGACGGGAATGCTTCGCCAGGTGCTGCGAAGCCACTGGAGACGCCGTATCGATGAATCCCCTGATGAGGTGACGGAGAATATATTTTTGTCTCTGTTTGAGTTCTTTCATTTTATAGAAAAAGAACCCTCATTTATCCCAAAAAAATCAATATTAAGGTAAGCATTTTTGCATGGTGTGTCAAGGTAAAAAATACATGTCTCGATTAGGCTTTGATGAAGCGGCGAAGTCCTTCCCGACTCCCGACAAAACCCATCAGAAGCCCCAAACCCAGAGGCAGAAAAATCAGAAAGAATGGGATGACCAGGAGATTGGGAAAACGCCAGACTACAGCGCGGACGCAGAGCCAAACCACCAGCGACGCGAAACACCCTCCGATTCCGCCCTGCAGGATGCCCTGAATCAGATAAGGCCGGTGAATAAAGCTTTCCGTAGCGCCCACAAGCTCCATAATATGAATCGTCCGTTTTTGTGATAGGATGGCCAACCTGGCTGTATTTCCCACCAGGAACACGGCAGCCATAAACACGATGAAAAACAGCACGGCGTCCACCAGAAGAATGATTCGGCTGTAACGATCAACAGCATGAAATAATCGGCCGTGATCAACCACCTCATCCACGCCGTCGATGGATTCAAGCGCAGCGACAACCGTTTCAACACCGCGAGCCGATCGATGTGAGCGAGCAAGAGTGAGCTGAAACGACTGCGGCAGGTTGTTCTCTCCGTACAAAGCGACAGGATCCAGACCCAGCTCCTCACGGCATCGACGTAGCGCCTCTTCTTTCGTGATAAAATGGACGGACGCCACGCCTTCAATGGCGTTGATCGCCTCTTCCAGCTGGCTGATTTGTCCCTCGTCCAGGCCGTTATTGATGAACACTTCCATGGCCATTTTTTGGCGGAGCTCTTCAACAATACGCTGAACATTGTACGTGAAAACCACAAAGAGTCCCAGAAGTGTGAGCGAGATCCCCATGGTCGCCACAGCCGCCAGTGTGGCCAGCCGCGCCCGTTTCAGACCGATCACACCTTCGCGCATCGTATAGAGCAGATTCAGGCTCATGCGGACACCCTCCCTTCCCGAACGCGCACCAGACGGGCCGGAAGTGTGTTCACCAGATCCTCCTTGTGTGTCGCCATGACCACGGCCGTGCCGCGTGCGTTGATCCGTTTGAGCAGCGTGAGAATATCTTCTGTAGATTCACGGTCCAGATTACCCGTAGGTTCATCAGCCAGTAGGACGAAGGGTTCATTTGCCAGTGCCCGTGCAATGGCCACCCGCTGCTGCTCGCCGCCGGAGAGTTCAGGAATCATGGCATACCGCTTGTGGCTGAGTCCCGCCTCGGCGAGGACCTGGAAAACACGCCGCTTGATTTTGCTGCGGCGTACGCCTGTAGCCCAGAGCGCAAAAGCCACGTTGTCGTACACATCCCTGTCTTCCAGCAGCTTGAAATCCTGAAACACCACACCCACTTTTCTGCGGAAAAGTGGGATGTCATGCTTTTGGATGGTCTTGGCGTCGTATTTCGCAACAATAACCCGGCCTCGTGTGGGCATGATCTCCATGTGGATCAGACGGAGGATGGTGCTCTTTCCCGCGCCGCTGGGCCCGACGAGACAAACCAGTTCACTGGACTCCACATGCAAATCAACTTCCGAGAGAATCTGGTTGCCGCCTACACGGTACCAGACATCAGACAGTTGAATCATGTCTCTCTCCGCTGCAAAACGAAATGGACACGATCCGACGCTTCATCGGCCGGCTCAAGCGAGAAATCTTCAAACATGCCGGCCACATGCCATCCGGTCCGGCGGCACACCTCTGCAACAGCATCCAGAGAAAAGATGAACTGGTGGTGGTGTTCGCGGAACGCGCGCTTCTCCGAAATGAGTTGGAGATCGATCTCCGTGTGCTGAACCTGGTCTGCAGCGCTGTACCAGCTTCGCCTGAGGATTTCCCAATCCTCGCCGCCGTCGACCTCGGTGTAATCGGCCCAGTAACGCCGAATGTGCTGCTCGGTTACCACATCGAAAATGAACAGTCCTCCAGGATTGAGAATAGAATGCACGTTTTGGGACAGCGCTTCAACCTCCGCCATCGAAAGATACTGAATGGTATCATACAGACAGATGAAGGCGTCCCAGCCGCTGCGAACGGAGAGCGCCCGAAGATCCCCCTGCCAAAAGAGGCCGTCTATCCTCTCTCGTGCCAGAGCGGTCATGGCATAAGACCGGTCAAAGCCTGCAACACGAAATCCACTGGTTTGGAGTCGGAACGCCAGAACGCCTGTGCCGCAACCGCCTTCGAGAACACAGCGGACTCCATGACCATACGTCCTGAAAAGCATCTCAATGTATTCAGTCCATGCTGTGTAATCCACATGGTCCATTATCCGGTCGTAAAACGCCGCGATGGAGGAATAATCCTGCGCCGGCTTCAGTTTGCCAAAGCGATGGATCACCGGCCGCTTCATGCGTCGAAGTGGTTCCAGCCTCTTGCCTCCAGGGGGATTTCACCACTTTCTGTATGGAGGAGAATGCCCTCGGTCTCCGGCCGCATCGATCCGATGACCGTGATGTCGGACAACTCCGGCGGTTTGTTGGACAGCCAATGTGCAAGCCGGCCTTCAGGAACGGTGAAGAGAAGCGCGTACTCCTCGCCGCTCTCCAGCGCTAAGTCGATGGGATTCTTCCCTCGCGATTCAGACCAGCATCTTGCTTCGTCTGCGACAGGAATGGCCGCTGCGTCGAGAATCGCGCCCAGCTTGCTCTCGCTGCAAAGGTGGCCGACTTCCGAGGCCAGTCCGTCGCTGATGTCGATCATGGCCGTAACACGGACCGTTGCGGCAAGCCAGCGTCCCAACGCAAGCCGCGGCTCCGGCTCCAGAAAGTGCTGTACGGCTGTCGTAAAACCATGCGAGTCCACGTCGGGTTCCAGAATCTCCAGACCGGTCCGGGCATTGCCCAGATCGCCGGAGACGCAGAGCAGGTCTCCCTCCTGCGCGCCGGAACGCATCACCAGACAGCCTTCTTCCACCTGGCCGAGGACCGTCATCGTGATCACGCCGTGTTCAGGAGAGCGGACCGTGTCGCCGCCCACGATGGGACAGTTAAAACGTTCGCTGCAGCGGGACAACCCGGTGTACAGGTCTCGAACCGCATCGGTGGACCAGGTATCGGACAGGGCGAGAGAAACCACAGCGCATCGGGGCAGACCGCCCATGGCTGCGATATCGCTGAGATTGACAGCAAGAGTCTTCCAGCCCAGAGAGGTCATGGACGTGGTTGCGCGCCGAAAATGGACGCCCTCCACCAGCGTGTCGGTGGTGAGGAGTGAAACAAGGCCGTCGGACATGCGCACAGCAGCCGCGTCGTCTCCGATCCCCAGAACTACCCGGTCTGACTGCGCGGATACGGCGCTGCGGATCTGGTCGATGAGTCCAAACTCTCCCACGTCACCCAGCCGCACTTCAGCCCTCCACAACCTTGACATGAAGCTTCCGCGTCCTCGGTCCGTCGAACTCGCAAAAATAGATGGACTGCCACACGCCCAGAAGCAGGTCTCCACCGGACACGACCAGTGTCAGCGAAGGGCCGAACAGGCTCGACTTGATGTGCGCTGCTGAATTGCCCTCTGCATGCCGGTAATTGTCGCGCAAGGGGATCACTTTATCCATTTCTTTGAGGATGTCTGTCACCACGTCCGGATCGGCATTCTCGTTGATGGTCACGCCCGCTGTGGTGTGCGGCACCCAGAGAATACAGAGCCCCTCGCGGATTCCACTTTCAGCGACAACGGCCCGAACCTCATCGTCGATGAGGACCATTTCG
>CAZDVF010000050.1:0-10635 GCA_964508725.1 uncultured bacterium
CCAAGTCTCCGGCGGAAGCCAAGAAAGCAGCCGGTCTGTGGGTGTTCGGCACCATCATCGTCGAGACCGTGGCCATTGTCATGGCTGTGTACGCCTCGGCCTATTTCTGGAGCGAGCTACAGTCAGGCGCCATGGACCACGCGGCAGTCATCGTCCAGGCCGCCAAGCGGATGATCTGGCTGCCTGTCGGCGTGCTGCTATTGGGGGCAGCAACGGCCGTTGTGATTTCCACCGGAATGAACTACCTGCTCTCACCCACAACGACCCTGATGCACGACATTTACCAGCGTTTCCTCCGCAAAGATCAGAACAAATCAGAGGCTTCTGACAAAAGCCTGGTTCTGTTGCAAAAGGGTCTCATCCTCATCGTGGGTTTTGTTGCTTTTCTCATGGCCTGGAAGATGCAGTCTGTTCTCGAGCAGGCTTATTTTGCATACACCATTTACGGTGTGGCTATCACGCCCGCCCTTTTGGCGGCGCTGATTTCCAAACGTGTCACACGGACTGCAGGGCTTGTTTCCATCATTATCGGAACGCTGATGACTTTGTTTCTGAAAGTGGCCGGATCACTCTGGCCTTCCATCATGCAGCCGGCTGGCGATCCCAATGCCGATCCATTCGGCGTGCCCATCATTTTCCTTGTTCTCCCTGTGGTGCTCATCTGTCTGGTGGCGCTTTCATTTGTGACCAAACCTCCGGAGAAAGAGGTGTTGGTCAAATTTTTCCCTGATAAAACAAAATAACCGGACAAGCAATGTACTTTTGACACAGAGGCGTATCATGATTTATGTGAGTCAGTATCTTGATCCATCGCGCGTATTGTTTCTTGAAGAAAAGGATAAAAAAAAGGCCTTAAACACCTTGATTGAGTGTGTGGGTGCTTCGCCTCACATTACTGATTTAAAAAAATTCGGTAAGGCGGTTTTTGAACGAGAACAGATCATGAGCACGGGTATTGGTCTGGGGATTGCTATCCCTCATGTTAAAATCAAGGAAGTGCGGGATATCACCATCGGCATTGGCGTGAGCAAGCAAGGTATCCCCTGGGATGCCTTGGATAATAATCCTGTACACATCATTTTTATGATTGCAGGGTCCTCAGAACAACATCAGCTCTATTTGAGGATTTTATCGAAGATCATCCTGGTTTTGAAAAAGAATGAACGCAGAGAGGAAATCCTCAACGCGAACAACGCGCAAGACATCCTCAATATATTTAAGAATTTATGATCGCATGGCAGACATGAATATATTAATAATACTATCGATTGCCGCCTTTATCGCGTATTTCGTTAAGCGTGCGACAGGAGCCCTCGGCATCCCAATCGTTACAGGGTATGTGATTGTTGGCATTTTGCTCGGTATTTCCCTGCTTAAAGTTTTTCAAACAGCGGTCTTGGAACATTTGGACATCATCAACGATTTTGCACTGGGAATTATTGGCTTCACTATCGGATCGGAGTTACGAAAAGAGGTTTTCAGGAGCCTGGGAAAGTCGATTTTCCTCATCGCCTTGATGGAATCGTTGATGGCATTTGTTTTAGTTTTTATCTTTATTCTTATTGTGGATCCTTTAAAAGTCTATCAAGCTTTGATTCTGGGCGCTGTGGCGTCAGCGACAGCGCCCGCGGCCACTGTCTATGTGATTCAACAGTACAAGGCGAAAGGACCGCTCAGCTCGACGATTTTGGCTGTTGTCGGAATCGATGATGCGTTCGCTTTGATCATTTTTGTTTTTGCGGCTGTGTTTTCCAAGAGTCTTTTACGGGCCGAACACATTTCTCTCATTCATCTTCTGTTGCCTCCTGTTTTTGAGATCGGAGCATCTGTAGCGCTGGGCGTGATTCTGGGAATGGGTTTTACTTTATTGTTTCGAAAAGTGCGCTATCCTGATGATCTGCTGCTCGGTATTTCCGCATGTCTTCTTCTTTTACTGGGGACAGCCGAGGCATTTCATTTTTCAGGATTGCTGGCGGCCATGTCATTCGGTACGGTTGTCACGAATATGAATCCGATGCTGACGAACCGGTCTTCGAGGATTCTTGAGAATGTGTCTCCGCTTCTTTTTGCGTTCTTTTTCATTTTTGCCGGTGCGCATCTTGACATTGCGCTTCTCCCAAAGATCGGCATACTGGGGTTGATGTATTTTATCGCGCGAACTGTCGGAAAGGTCGGAGGCGCAACCCTCGGCGCATGGATTGGCAAAGCGCCGTCCGTGGTTAGAAAGTATATCGGTTTTTCACTGATTCCTCAAGTTGGTGTGGCCATCGCGCTGGCAATCATGGTGAGGAAGGAATTCGGCGGTGGTGAATTCGGCCAGGCGGGAACAGATCTTGCTTATCTGGTGATCAATATTCTTCTTTTTACAACGATCATTACTGAAGTTGTGGGGCCGCTCCTTACGAAACTTGCATTAACCCGGGCAGGAGAAAGACAAGATGGCGAATCTTCCTGACTGTTTCAGGCATGGTGTGATAGCCGATCAGGCAAGTCCAATGAATATGGCGATTACGTTTTAAGGGGTGTCGATATGTTTTTATTGATCGTCCAGTTATTTCGGGTCGAATATAAAGAAGATGTACTCCTGGCGATGACTTCCTGCGGAATTCGAAAAGGATGCACTTTCGAGGGGTACAACCTGGATAAAGCGCTTGAGCGTGATTATCCTCTGTTTTCAGGATTGATCAAATCACAAGATGAGAAAGATCGCTATTCCATGATGATCACAGCCGTGGTTGAAAAGTTAAAGAAAGCGCGGGATCTGGTCCACCTTCTCAAAGAAGCAGATATTGATATTGAGAAGGAAGAAATCCTTCGATTGATTGCTCTTCCAATTGCCTATGTTGTCGATAATGAGACGCATTGGGAAAATCGACATGATCAAGGCTGACCATCCGAAGGATCAAAGTGTCATCGGAATGGTTTTCAATCAAGGTCAGGGCCACGTCTTCCGGTGGTGGGATGACCTGTCCGACACCTCGCGGCGGAACCTGCTGGACCAGCTTGGCGCCATTGATTTCGACCTGATGGAGAGGCTCTGGAGCCAGATCGTCCAACACACAGAAACCGGTAGAACAGGACCGGGCCTTGAACCGGCGGAATACATTTCTCTCCCGCAAACCACTGAAGAGAAAGCAGCGGAACGCGAGGCCCGCCTCGTTGGTGAGGAGGCCATCCGATCGGGCCGTGTGGCGGCATTCCTCGTGGCCGGCGGCCAGGGCACGCGCCTGGGATTTGACGGCCCCAAGGGCTGCTATCCCATTGGCCCTGTTTCGGGCAAAAGCCTGTTCCAGCTTCACGCTGAAAAGATCCGCGCCGCCCAAAAAAAATACAGCGTCATCATCCCCTGGATGATCATGACAAGCGAGACCAACGATGCTGCCACGCAGCAATTCTTCCACGACAACGGCTTCTTCGGTCTTTCCGATCAGGACGTCCGCTTCTTTACACAACGAATGATTCCGGCACTAGACAGCGAAGGCCGCCTTATCCTTGACGCAAAGGACCATATTTTTATGAGTCCCAACGGGCACGGAGGATCTCTACTGGCTCTGTTTGAGAGCGGATCTCTGGATGATATGGCGGAGCGAGGTGTTGACACCATCTCCTACTTTCAGGTGGATAACGTCCTGACCACCATTATCGATCCTGTGTTCATCGGGCGCCACATTCAGGCCGGCGCAGAAATGTCCTCAAAAATGGTGAAGAAGCGGCATCCCCTTGAAAAAGTGGGTGTGTTCGGCCGGTCTGGCGGCAAACTTCGTGTCATTGAATACAGCGATCTGTCCCGGAAAGACGCGGAGGCCAGAGGTCCCGACGGAAGTCTCGTCTACGGCGCAGGCAGCATTGCCACCCACATCCTCAATGTCGCTTTTGTCCGTGACGAGGTGGAGGGCGGATTCCGTTTGCCCTATCACGTGGCGCACAAGGCCATCCCCCATCTGAATAAAGAAGGGGAAAATATCGTCCCTGACACACCGAACGGATACAAGTTTGAAACCTTCGTGTTTGACGCGCTGGCTGACACAACAGCTTCGGTCATCATGGAGGTGGCCCGCGAGGAGGCTTTCAGTCCGGTGAAGAATGCACAGGGCGAGAATTCTCCGGATACTGCGCGCCGAGACCTCTCCACTTTTTTCGAACGCTGGCTCGAAGCGGCAGGCATTCCCATCCCAAGAAATTCAGAGGGCATCACCTCTGCTCTCATCGAGGTCAGCCCGCTCTATGCGCCGGATCTGGAAATGTTCCTCAAGAAAGTTCCGAGTGATATCCGGTTTGAACAGTCGCTTTATTTGGGTCCGACTCAGGGAGGACGTTGAGACATGCTGGAGAATCTGTCAAGTATTTTTGATGATCCGCTGGTTCGCAACGCTGTGTTGTCAGGCGCATCTTTGATCCTGATCTATATTGTCGTCCTCTTCCTGCGCAGACTTATCCGCCCCCTCAAGATGGATGATCAGCGGCGCGAGCGCCTCCGCCAGTGGATCGGCAGTGTGGGGCTCTGCAGTGGATTTTTCCTCCTGGTCCGAATCTGGGCCTATGCCTACATGCTTCGCCTGTTTGAACCGGAAATCATCAACCGCATCCTCCTGTCTGTGGTTGTGCTGGCGTTCATTTTACTTTTCAATTTCCTCATCAGCCGGATTTTGACGGCAGACGCCAAGAAGTCCGGCAAACTTGCAGCCTATATCAAGTGGGTCACACTGGCTCTGATCTGTTTCTATGTGCTGATTCTGATTCGGATCTGGGCTATGAGCAATCTGTTTGATGTGTTGAATCATCCGCTTGTGAACAAACTGTACAAGTCGCTGATTATCTTCGGTCTGGTCTACGTAGCGCTCCTGTTCATCCACCGATTTATCAATAACATGAAGGTTGAAATCACCAAGCGCCACCAATACCGCAAGCGCGCCAGCACAGTCGTTACACTGGTCTACTTCCTTCTCCTGATTCCCATCTGGGCGGGCAGCACACAGCAGTGGACCACGGTGCTTTCTGTCATGGGTGCAGGCATTGCCCTGGCTCTGCATGAAGTGCTGCTCAATATCACCGGATGGCTTTACATCGTGGTCCGGCGGCCCTACAAAACGGGCGACCGCATTGAAATGGGGAGTATACGGGGAGACGTCATTGACATCCGCCTGTTTCAGACCAGCCTTCTCGAAGTGGGCAGCTGGGTTGACGGCGACCAGAGCACGGGACGCCTGGTGCACATGCCCCACGGCCAGATTTTTCGGAATCCCCTCTACAACTACACCAAAGGATTTGCATACCTGTGGAATGAGTTTCCCATTTTGGTCACATTCGAGAGCGACTGGGAGGCGGCGCGCGAAATTATGTTGCGCTGCGGACAGGAAGAGAGCGAGGCCATTCAGGGCCAGGTGCAGCGGCAAATTGAGCGGATGGCCCGGGAGTATTTGATCTATTTCAAGAAGTTTACACCCATTGTTTACACCAAGATTGAAGAGAGCGGCGTGAAGCTGACACTCCGTTATTTGACGGGGGCCAAGTCGCGGCGTACGGGTGTGGACAGTATCAGCTGCAAAGTTCTGAAAGCAATCGCGCAAGAGCCCAACGTGGAGTTTGCCTATCCCACATACCGTATTTTCAAGCAGGGTGAAGAGAAAGGGGGCGATCGTCCATCCCCGTAGACGGCCATGAAAACGGCGAAGCAAAACAGGCGTAATAAAACGTCCAGACACAGAGGCAGGGTTCGGAGGTTGGTCCTCTGGACCTTTTCCGTTTTAGTGGGACTTGTCCTGATTATTGTCGGCGTGTTGTCTGTATATCCCTCAAAGCGGATGGGCGTTTTGGCGTCCCGCTATCTCACCGCAGCGCTTGAACGGCCCGTACGGATCCAACAGCTTGCCGTGCGGCCCTGGGGCGTTGTGGAGGTACAAGGCGTGACCATCGGTGGCGCGGCTGATGAACCGCCGGGCGAACCGATTCTCACCCTGCAGCGGCTGGGTGTTCGTGTTCGACTCCTTCCTCTCCTCCGGCGGAAGCTGGAGGTGGTCGGCATCCAAATTGAAGATCCCAGGGTACACCTTTTTGTTCCGCCGGACACATCCGGAATACAAGCAGTCGAACAAATCCCGAGCATGCCGCAGGAGATGCCGACGCTGCCGTTTTCTCTGGGCCTTTTCCGCCTGACGCTTCACAATGCGCGGGCGGCTGTCACACTGCCAGACAGCACGGGCGGAATCTTTGTGAGCCTCTCCGGGCTGAACGCTGATGTCGCACATGTGCGCGTGCCCCGCAGTCCACTTTCAGAGCTTGAGGCATTGCGCGGGGAGATCCATCTGCGCACCGAGAAGGGGACGGGCCTTATCTTTGTTCGCGGCGCGGCGTTCCGTTTCGAGACCAATGTCCGCCTCGACGCAAAGTGGGAAGCGGATGAACAGTGGCAGGCTGATCTGTCGCTGGCAGCGCATCCTCTGGATCCACCCACAAACAGCGGGCTGGATCTGGACGTCCGCCTCACTGGGACCGGTCCTGCGGATGCTGTGGACATCGCGCAGTGTGACTTCCGTCTGTTCGGACAGCGCATTGTGGGTCTTCGCGGCGCGGTGGACCAACAGGATGGAAAGATTCGCTTCGATCTGGCCGCATCCGGCGATGCTGTGGATCTGGCTCGCTTGCGACGTGACGTCACGCCCTTTCTGCCGGACACAGTGCTGAGCCTGATCCGCCCGTTTGAAACGACAGGCGTGTGGCGGCTGGCCAGCGCGCGCATCCAGTGGTCTCCTGATCGGTTTACTTTCCACGCGGCAACATCCCTTTCCCGCGGCGCATTCGCGGACAGCGTGTCCGGATTGGCTGTATCCGGCGCGTCGGCTGACCTGTCCATTCAGGGAGAGGGAAACGCCAAGGACTTTGCCGGGGGAACTGTTTCATTCGACGCGGCCGTTGACTCGATCCGTTCGGCGATGTCGGACACATCCCTCTTCACGCTCAGTGACCTGTACCTGGAATCCGAAAGCCATCTCGATGCCGATTTCTTCCCCACAGCCGGCTGGGCGGATCTCCGCCTGCAGAATCTTTTCGACGGATCAGCCCAAATCCGCGTGGACTGGTCTTCTGACGATTCGGCGGTTTGTCCCCTTTCCGCGTTGCGGATGCATGGAACGGCGCGGATTGACTCGCTGCAACTGGGAGCGTTGCCATCCGGATCCGCTACAAGACCGAAAGGTCTGGTTTACGCCGCAGCCGACTGGACGGTTCGGGGCGTTGATTCCATCGGCGTTTCCACTGAAGTCCGAACCCCGGGTGTAATGCTCATTGTCAGCGAGACAGAGGAGGTCATGTCTCCGATGCGCCTGACGTCCGGCGGTCTGGTCCGCACCGACACGACCCTGACGCGGTGGACGCTCGACCCTTTCCACATTCAACTGGACAGTCTTTTTTTCGCCGAAGCAACCGTAGACGCTGATCTGGATTCACAAATCGTCCGCCTGAGGGTGGAGCAGGCGCGCCTTGTCAACAGTGTCATCCCGGATTATCTCCCCGCGTCTGTCCGCAAGTTGCTGGACGGTGCGGTTCTTGGCGGCGAAGAAAGGATGCACGCCAGCGTTACGGCGCATATCGGAGAAAGGCCTCCAGAAGTCTACGCCCTCGGCGCTGTCCGGATTCACGATGCGGACGTCCGTTTGCCCATGCTGAAGCTGACAGCCGGTGATGTGGGAGGCGAGCTGACTTTTACCGGTACGCCCAACCAACTCCGCGGAAACATCGACATATCGGTTGAAGAGATTGCGCTCAGTGTAAAGGGAACCAATCCTTTGACCGGAAACCGGCTCAGGGTGGCCTGGCGCATGCAGGTCGGTGACAGTCTCATCCTCGACGTCGGGCGATTCGACGTGCGTTCCCTGGGCCTGGAGAGTCGATTCGAGGCTGCGATGGATCTGGGATCGGAGGTTCCCTCCCTATCCGCCGATCTTCAGACGGTGTTTCATCCCCAGGACTCTGTGGAGATCGTCGAGGATATCCTGTCAACCGGACGGATGACGGTTCATCTGCGCGCTCGTCAGTCCGCGTCTGAGAATCCGATTCTGCGATTGTCCGGCGAAGCGGTTATCGATTCGCTGGATGTGTCCGCCCGCAATCAATTTGCTGTCCAGCGCATCAGGGGCCGTGTTCCTTTTCATCTGGATTTCGATCTGGCCGCAGGCGCGCTGTATATTCCTGTGCCGTTTGACCCGGTTCCGTGGGACGACTACGACATGCGGCGTTCGCTCTACCGGAATTTGTGGCCGCAGCTTGGCGAGCTGCATGTCCGGCGGATCGCAGCCGACCGATATGAAATCCGGGATCTGGCTCTGGATCTTTTGATCGAACAGAGCGCCGTTCAGATTCCCTGGTTCAACGCCCGCGTGCTGGGCGGCAATGTGGGCGGCAGCCTCTGGATCGATGCGGGTAGATTGCATCCCGATTCCCTGACGTATGCCATACGCGTTCAAGCCTCACGAATCAACGCAGCGTCCCTGACGAATCTGTCTGCGGGAGACGATCAGGTGAATGAACTGAACGCGACCCTGTCGTTCCGCGGACGCGGAGTCGATTTGAAAACGGGCGTCGACCTGGATGGCGCGTGCTACATCACAAAAATCGGCCCACGATTTGCCAGCACCCTGTTGCAGGGTCTCGATCCAAAGGGCGTTGACCGGTCCATCCGCATGACGCGGCGGCTTTTAAATACAGGCTGGAAACCGCGGCTCTTTTCGTTTGAACTCCGGCATGCGCACGTTTATCCGGCGCTGGCACTGGACCAGCCCTGGTTTTCACCCATCCGGCTGCCGGGCGAGCTGGCCTATGGCCGGATTCCCCTGGCTTTTTTCTTGCGGCTGCCAAGTGATGAATCGGATTGAATCTCCCCGCCGCCTGCCTGCCAAAGGCAGGCGGCGGGGAATCTTCATCTGTAAGGATAAACAACATCTTTAATATTCGTTCGCTAACCCCGCGGCAAGCCACGGGGAATGCGCTCGCTGGCAGATTCATCTGACAGATTGGAGGACGACGTTATGAAACCCATCCAACAGATTTGGACGCCGGGAAGCATTCTGATCCTGACAATCTTGGCGTGCAGCATCAAGGCGCCGGAAGTACAGGTCACCGGCGAGAAAACCGCACTCGAGCGGGAGGTCATCGGCACATACCACGAAATGGAAGAGGATACCTGGATGGTGGCTTCGGCCCGGACAGCCCGCGGCGAAGACAAGGTGAAGATTTCACCGGAGAAACGCAAAGTGCTGGACGCCCTGCAAGAGCAGAAATTCAACAAAGACGATATCGACGCATTCAAACGTCAAGCCTATGTTGGTGAAAACAATCAGGGATTTTTAGAGGTCCGGCCATCCCGGGAACTGGGAAGCAATCCGGAAACCGGCAAACTTGTTGAAGACATCATTCGTGAAGAGAACGCGGACCGCGAGATCATCATGGGGCGGGTGATCGAACTGAACGATGCGCTGAAGAAAGCGGTGCGGGATGATGTGATGGGGATCTTCGCCCGTATGAATCAGGACAATTCTCCCTCGGGCACGTGGATTCAGCGGCCCGACGGCACGTGGATCCGCAAGTGATTTGTCTTTCCGCCACATCAGGAATGCACTGTCTGAACCGCGATGCGTAGGCGCCTGGTCCGACATCGACTGATTCTTCTGTTTGCGTTGTGTGGATGCGCCTCACAGTGCATCAGCCAGACGGCTGCGTCCGAAATCCGGCAGATCACCACGCACCCCGGAGCCGACTTGACTCCGGCTGTTTCGCCGGACGGTCAGTGGCTGGCGTACACCTCCGAGCGGTCCGGGAATCGGGACATCTGGATTCGCCGTCTGCCTCGGGAGCTTCCGGTCCAGATCACATTTCACCAGGCGGAAGATTTCCAGCCGTCCTGGTCGCAGGACGGCAAGCGCCTGGTTTTCGTCTCGAAGCGCCGAGACGCCCAGGGTGATCTCTGGACCGTTCACCTCGATCTGAAGCGCGGTGTCCGAATTCGGGGAGAACCATCCCAGTTGACTGACACGCTGGGCCCGGAGCGCGCGCCCTCCTGGTCGCCTGACGGAAAGCATATCGTCTTCACATCTGAGCGCGACGGCCTGCCCAACGTCTGGATGCTGACCCTGTCTGACAAATCGTTGCAGCCATTGACGATCCGGGGCGGCATGGACCCTGCGTTCTCTCCGGACGGGAGGCTGGTTCTTTTCACTTCGTTCCGCGAGGACCGGGGCGGCGACCTCTATCTGGTGGATGTCCAATCCCCTGAAACATTGGGAGTATCGCGCCAGACCGTCTATCCCCTGACACGCGGTCCCCAATTAGATGGTGACGGCGCCTGGTCTCCGGACGGCCTGAGCGTGGTGTTTCGCCGCATCCATTGTGACACGGATGATGACGGCACCATCACGCCGCGGGATAACGGCAGCATCTGGCAGAAACGGCTCTCCGACATCCTTCCGATTGCGCCGCAACAGATTGTCCTGGACCGCAATGAGATACAGATCACGGTGGAGCAGTTTGACGACAGTCAGCCTTGCTGGCGTCTGGATGGTCATCTCTTTTTCACATCGCGCCGCGCTGACGAGCCGGATATCTGGACGATTCCGTCCGGTGGACTGCTCGCAAGAGAAGCGGATG
>CAZDVF010000051.1:0-10595 GCA_964508725.1 uncultured bacterium
CCATATCTGCGACTCAACCCCATTTAACCCTGTTTGTCATTCCCGAAATCTTGTGCCGGGAATCCAGGGGTGGGGTGCCCCCCCCTAAAACCCTGGATTCCCGCTTACAAACGCGGGAATGACGACTTTTCTGACTCATTGCATTTGATCACGAGGCTCTACTTTAAAAATGGTTTATCCTGTTTCCCAAAAATGTGTTTTGCCAAAGTTCAGTTTATTATACATTATGTTGGACAAACTTCCCAGCCTAAGGCACAAGGTTCACCCATGTTTTGAAATTCACAGGCAGACCAAAAACGGCAGGCCGCCGAACAGGTTCGGCAATCAACTTCTTCATCATCTCTGACTGAGGACGCTTTCTCAGTCTGCTCATCCACAGTCGATAACATCCTGTCAGGCATTTGATTTAAAATATGTTCATCTATGATTGTCCACAATTCACGGGCCGCTCTCGATCGTGGACGGTGAACAATGAACGGCTCGCCCGCATCAAGAGACCGTTTAATCCACTGATCGTCGCGCACCTTTCCCCAGTACGGCATCTCGACGAGCAACTCCTCACGGATTGCTGTTAAAACGGTCATCCCTTTATCAATGTCCCTGTTACTGCCAACACCATTGATCAATAAACCGGGTTTGAACGTCTCGGCCCACATGGCCACTTTCTGTCCGGCGTCGAGATCGATCTCTGCAACTGCATCGATCAAATCTCCCACCGAATGCCGCTCTTGAAACGTAACAGCGCCGGCAAAGGTCTTGATGACCGGTTCCGTCTTCTCCTGGTTCCGAAAAATCCTGCACAGTTTTCGGTAAAACACCTGCCGTAAGAAATCGACGCACTCCTGGATACTCAATGGCTCGGGATTCACAACAACCAGTCCCTGATCCGCAGCTAAAAAAAGATCGAGCATATTGTAATCACTTCCCGCCCCCAGATCCAGAATAACAAAATCCGCCTCAATCTCATCCAGATGGCGGATAAATTTCATCTTCTGATAAAATGTCAGGTTGGCAATCCCCAGAGCACCGCGTGAGCCGCTGATGAGTCCGAGATTCTCGATAGTGGGATGCGGCGCAACCACCTCCTGAAGCCGATTGACCTTGCGGTTGAAAAAATCGGAATAGTTCCGCTTCGGCGCTTTCATACCGACGACAGCATGCAAATTGGCCCCACCCAAATCGCCATCCACCACCACAACCCGTTTCCCTGACATGGCCAATCCTGCTGCCAGAGAGGCGGCGATGACCGTTTTGCCCACACCACCCTTACCCCCCCCGACAGCGATAATCCGCTTTTGTTCAAAATCCATTCGTGCCGAGATCTTGGCCTGGCTTGTAAAATCGGAATTGATCGAATGGAGTCTGTTTCTATCTCCACCGTTGTTCATATTTCCTCATACTCCTGTACAAATTTATCCTACTTGCCCGGCGGCTGTCATCTCGGTGTTGCTATATAAAATCATGATTCAAAAAATGTTATCCCATTTCATGCCGCCGGCATCAGGCAAATGAGAGGCAATCTTCATACCGTTACAAAAAATGTAACAGGATTGTCACATCATGCAACGATTTACACATATAACGCCAGTGAAGGCTTACGTTTTGGATGGGGATAATTGTCCGGGTAGAAAAAATAAATGGTCAGAATAAATACAAATGACAGAAAGATCGAAGAGGTTGGAATGATTTAGAGAATCATGGTATCAAGGAGGCCTCCGGGAAGGATGATTGCATGGAGAGATACCAGCTCTCATGCTACATCCACACCCCGATCAACAGTCACAATGGTCGCTTTGCCCCCCGCCGAAGCAATGGCGTCCGCAACAGCCTGAGGATTGTCCGGCGCGTATGCGAACATACACCCGCCGCCGCCCGATCCGTTGATCTTGCCTCCAAATGCGCCGGCATTCAGAGCGGCGTCGATCATGCGATCGATCTTGGGCGTCGAGATCCGGAGTACATCGCGGAGGATCTGTTGATGATCATTCAGCAAACATCCTACGTCTTGACCGTCTGGATTCGGCTGCGATAACAGCGTCTTCGCATGTTGGGTGATGTGATGGTTACGGACAGTACCCTCCAGCAAAGCGGCCTCCTCGGCATTGAGACAGGAACTGATCTGTTTCACCTTCTCTTCAGATAGGAAGTGCAGGGAAAACGTGGGGTCCATCTTTCTGAGATGGGATGCAATGTCGAGAACCCGATCTTTGACACGTGACAAAATAGCCTGCGTATCCTTGGGTTCGCCCGAATCCCCCAGTACAAACGTCCCAAGCTGCGCAGGTAGCCGTTCCACACAAATATCCGGAGTAAAACGGATAAAAAGCGTTCCACCAATTGCTAACGTGTACTGATCCATGCGGCCGCCGGCTTCGCGGAATTCCTCCACCTCGGAGCGGTAAGCCAGTTCCCCGATCTGTTCCGGGGATAGCTTCGGTCGCTGGTCGCTCATCTCGAGTAGAAAACGGCTCCAGGCCACAACCAGCGCTGATGAACTGGATGTCCCCGAATTGATGGGGATGTTGCCCTTAACTGTAATGTCGAATCCCTTGGAAAAAGTATATCCTTCACGCTGCAGAAGATTGGCAGTGGCGGGAAAGTAATCGCGCGGCCGAACGTAAGGAATCTCCGGATGCAGGGGAAAGGAAATATTTCCATTGATATCCGGCAGCCTGATTTGGACGATATTATCCGAACGCCGCGCGCCAGTGACAGTGAGGCGCAGAGAAATGGCGCTGGCGATCACCGGCAATCCCAGATAGTCCTGGTGCTCGCCGAACAGACAGATCCGGCCGGGGGCTGAGACAGACATGCGTTGGGGGACCGGTGTCATCTGCTTTCCTTCAGATCATGAAGCATATCCTTGATGTTTTTCAGTCCGCCGATTGAGACAATGACCACCAGAAGCGCGTAGGCCGAAAGCGTTAATCCAAGAAGGAATTTCCATAAAAACGTCCAGTTCATGACGTGACCTCCTTTCCGGACGGATCCGGGAAGAGCAGTGACCCGACGACCATACCCAGACCCGATGTGACAAAGGTCACCACACCGATAAATTTATCCGACAAATACCAGGGCACGTCTGCACCCTGGGTCCAGGGGCCAATACCCAGAATGGCCAGGAGACCGGCCAGAAGAGCGATAGTCGCTCCGGTCCGGCTGGCCCGCTTCCAGTAAAGTCCCGCTGTGACCACTGTGAATGCACCGGCCAGATAGATGGTGCCCGTCACAGCCATGTAATTCCAGAGCGAGACCGGCGCCTCGAACCAGAGTCCCCAGACCAGAAGAAACAAGCCGATAATCACAATGCAAACCCGCGTGGTGAAAAGCCGGGCCTTATCCGTGAGTCCCCCCCGTTTCAGGGGTGCGATAATGTCCTGCGTGATGACCGAGCTCCAGCTTAACAGATAACTGTCGTGCGTCGACATAAAAGCCGCGAACATCCCGGCTGTGAGCAAGCCCAGCAGCCCGCTGGGCAGGATCTTGGCGATAAAAATGGGCATGCCGAACTGGGAACTGACAGGGTCCGCACCCTGAAACGACGCCAGCAGATTGGGAATCTGTGCAACAAACACGAAAGCCGCAATCCCCCAGAGCATGGGGATGCCTCGCCGCGCCAGATACGAGATGGCGCTCCAGAGAAAGAGCCGTTTGGCCGTTCTGGGTGTCTTGGCCGCCAGCGCACGGATGGTGGACGACTGCCAGAGCGTGGCCGCTGAAAAAGTCAGGAAGATCATAAAGATCACGTAGATGGACCCGAAACCTGAACCAGGCGCTACGGGATTCAACCACGCCTCGCCGTTGGCCGCAGCAGGTGCCTGAAACAGATTGGACCAGCCGACTTCGCGGATGGCGAAATAGGAGCCGACAAGCATGCCGATGGAGAGAATAAAGAATTGCAGGAAATCGTTAAGCACAACAGACACCATGCCGCCCATCACCGTATAAATGAGGACCATGATCAGCATGGCCGACATAAAAAGCTTCAGACCGGCGGGATTGCTGTAACCGGTGACACCCATCATGAACCGCGCTCCGGCCTGAAGGAACAGCCCCATGTTGAGGATGCCGCCGAGCGAGAGGATAACGCCGCCGATGACGCGGACCCGTTTCCCAAATTTCATCTCGTAGAATTCGGGGATGGTCATTACGCGCAGTTTCCGGAGCTTGTACACAATGAATCCGGTCAATCCCACGGCCAAAACGCAACACCCTTCGATCAGGGCCACGTGCAATGCCGAAGGCCCGTACTTGAATCCCAGCTCGGCATTATACATCACAGTCACCAGCCCCAGCTCCGTGCCCGTCAGCGTAGCGATAGCCAAAAAAAGACGGAGTGACCGTCCGGCCACCAGGAAATCGCTGAGCTGCCCGATGTACTTGCGGACAGCGATTCCGATAACCAGGGGGATGCAGATGTAGACCATAACGATGATCCAGTCGATGGTCTGGAAGTTGGAATCAAACAGGTTCATGCAATGTCTCTCTTCTCAATCATTATCGTAGAGACGTCCCGGCGGGACGTCTCTACACCACATGGCCCGCTAACGTAAGAGATGGAAAATTTGACACGGGACGTACAGTTGAAATAAATGTCCGGTCTGACCGCGCCAGCGTCTCTACCGATCCGCCCACTTGTACGCCGCCAGAAACGCCAGCCGGGCAATGTCCGCCATCACATCGGGATTGATCCGGTAGATCGTATCACCCGACCGGTGGTAATGCAGGTGCGGCCCGTTGGACGAAAACGACGCGGCCGTGATCCCCTTCTGAAAAAACGGCGCGTAGTCCGATCCGCCGCCGGGCCCGCGCAGGGTTCGCGTCCGCTTCAGTGTGTGGACGTTCTGGTCCACATCCTCGAATACTTTAAGAAAACTCTCAGGATCGGACGAATACGCCAGACTGGCGCCATCACCCTCGCCCACCATGTCAAAATTGAACATCGCATCGACGCTGGAAAATGGGGCCGGCACATTGTTGACAAAAAAAGTGGATCCCTTCAGTCCCGACTCCTCCCCGCCGAAAAGTGCAAACACGACGGACCGTTTGGGTTTCTTGCCCAGTTTTGAGAACGCCTCGGCGATCTCCATCACCACAGCGCTGCCGCTGGCATTGTCATTGGCTCCTGGGAAAAGCACACCCGCGTGCTTCCCGGTGTGGTCAAAATGACCGCCGATCACAACACATTCATTTCGGAGCCCGGGATCGGACCCTTCCACATACCCGACCACATTGTACCCGGTTCCGTCGGGAAAATGACGGGATGCGACACGATAGCGAACCTGGGAAGACAATGCGAAAGAAATCGGCCGTTTGTAGGTTGTCAGGTCAGATTTCAGATCAGCGCATGTAATCCCTTTCTCTTCGAGGAGCGAATCGGCCACTTTCTCACTGATCACCGCTGGTGTGAAGCCCGCGATCCAGTCCATGTTTGGGTTGGATATGGGCAGACCATAGATGTAAAAGAGACCCAGCGCGCCCTTCTCTTTGGCCGTCTTCATCCGATGCCGGTGTTCATCATGTTTGCGGAATCCATCCTCCTCACGATCGGGCACACCGCGAAAACAGAGCACAACCTTGCCCTTCACATCCAGCCCGGCAAAATCGTCGTAATCCAGCTCCGGCGCGCACACGCCCCACCCGGCGAACACAAAACCGGCCGTCAGGTTTCCGCTGTCCGTGGAAAGCATGGGCAGATAATCGTCTTCAAATGCAAGAGTGCGCTCGTTTCCGTTGTGAAGGACAAGCGTCATCTCAGCTTCATCCACGACCGTATATTGCGTTGGGAATGGCTGGAGATAATCGTTATACGACTGGGTGGATTTGAGTCCCCATTTTGTGAAATAGGTTGCAGCCCACCTGGCAGCCGCAGTGTAGCCGGCGTCACCGGTAAAACGTCCCTCGAACTTTGGGGACGCCATGGTCTTGCACAACTGATACGGATCAATGGGATTGATGGAGTCGAAACCCTTTTTGAGATTGCTGTCCAGGTTCTGCGCCAGTGCGATGGATGCGGGAAGCGCCAAAACAAGGACGAAACGGCGGACTTGAACCCGTAACATGGGAAACCTCCAGATTTTGGGTGGACGAGGATAACAGTGACTCATTCGTTGTCTTCAACTTGTTTGATTACAAATAAGCTGGATAATTTGGACATTAACTCAGCTTGACGATCTTGATGATCTTCCCTTCTCTCAGTCCGGACATCGCCGGTTTGGGGCATCCCACTTCATCGCGCCAGAAGGCATCATCATCGAACACCGCAATGACCGGTTGCAAATGTCCATCCTGAGAAATCAGGACGCCGCCTGGTTCCAGCAGCGGATAAAGATACTTCAGACACGTCCTGGTGGACGAAGCCAGGACCACATCCAGATAAATGGCGGATACAGGCTCGTTAAATGACGGCATGGTCTCATCGAACCAGCCTGAGATAAAGCAGCAGCGATCGATTTTTCCGAAACGGGCGACGTTCGACTTCACCTCATCAAGCGCTCCGGACAAATCGCCCTGTGCAAATTGCGCCGGTCCTCCAAAGATATCCTGTTCTCCGGATTCATCATGACCGGGAATTCCCTGAAACGAATCGAAAACCACCAGATTTCGATTTGCCAGATCGGCCGCCAGACTCAATTTGGCGGTGCTGCTACCTTTGAAGCAGCCCGCTTCAATCACAGAGCCTCGAATGGATGGAGACAGTGTAAGAATGACAGACATAAACTGTAGAATCTCGCCCTGCCGGTGGGGGCTGTCAATGTGGAAGTTGATCGCATAAAGCCGACGCACGATGCGCAGTCTGTCACGAAACGGGACAGGGACACGATCGGTGACCAGAAATGAAAAGCATGCAGCCAGATCTTTCCACAGAAGCACGGTGCGCAGAAATTCGTAGAGCGGATTGGGGAGCGTTTTCTTAATCAAGAGCGACAACCTGGCGAACATGCAATCTCCTTGATGTTGTGAGCGGGATTGTCAGGGAATGGACGGCCTGATTGTTCAAACGCAAAGTTTCAATGTGGCGCGACCAACCGTCTCATCACATTCGGACCTGATGTCCAATATACAGAATTTGGACGTTCAAACCAAGTGTCGCAACAATGAAAATGGATTGGTGGAACAAGGGATTGCCGTAGTGACATTTATGGACGCATCATCCATTCTCCTGAATCTGCGATGAAGACGTTCTGTAGGATGCGCGGTCAAGACTGATGACTTGCATGGTATGCACATCCTCTTTGCCGGAGAAGTGATACGCCGGCCCATCGATGCGGAGGATTTGACAGCGTGTTCCATTGTCACCCTGATCCATCAGATGATCGAGGAAAGCCTGCTTGTAAGTCTCACTCCAGAAATGCATGGGAATGACCCGTTTCGGCCTCAGCAGATTGAGGAACGATATGGCCTGGGGAATGAATTGCGTGGTCCCCTCGATGGGCATGAGCAGCAAATCCACCGATTCAGGGAGGAGCTCCGTGATGCGTTGTCGGACCTGGGCGCTGTCCACAGCGCGGATCATCGCCTGCACATCCCCCAGATGGAGAACACGGAGTCCATTATAGTCAAACAGGAAACTGGTGTTGTCTTCGGTTTCCAGAGATGTCTCACACGTCCGGATGGGCCGGATCGAGAGACCTTTGATATTCAAACTGTCCATCTCTGTGAGGATGTGCGCCGCCCCCTGTGGAATGCGGTCAGGATCGTAATGGTCATCGTGGTGCGTGTGCGAAAAGGTCATGACATCGGGAACCAGATTATCGATGTCATGGATCGGGCTGTCCCACCCCCACGCCTTCCAGGCATTGGGATGGCCATAATCAGTCACAACGGAAATCCCGTTTTCAAATTGCAGGATAAAGGCCGAATGCCCCAGGTAATGGATGGTGACAGAAACATGGGTCGGAGGGTGACACAATGTGCTGAAAAGGAGAAGACAGAACACTGCAGCCAAGAGACCTGGGCGCCCCTTTCTCACGACTGGATTGGATGGAATCATCGAAACAGTCTCCTATCAAAACCAAGCGGAGGCAAACCTGTCAAGTGATACGATTCAGACGTCGGTTACCCTGAAGATGACTGGTCCATCAATGTGAATCCACCACACTCCTGGCGCGCTCACAGCGGACTCTTCCCCCTTTCACAAAGGGGTAACTCGTCTCAGCCGAGGAAGGGGAATTTCAGATCGCAAGCAAATCACCCCCTGTATGTCCCCCTCGAGAGCCTGTCCCGGCAATCATTTAAGCCGGGAGGGACAGCGATCCCGCGAAACGGGGCGACCTCGGGGCCTTGCCCCCTTCTTGCCCGATGCCCCGAAGGGTTGTGTGGCGGGCTACCTTTTTAAGCCGGGCGACTGCAAGGAAAGGTAGGCAAAAAAAAGGCGGAGGGGGGAGCCTCCGCCTTGTTGAATATTCTCATTATGTAAATAACTGTATAAATCGCCTTAATGGAAAATGAATGAAAATGGTTATTAAAAACCATATTATCACTAGAATCGATAGTCCAATATTTAAATAGAATAAGGGCCTTAGGGACTTGAACTCATTATCCTCTTTCTTCTTACTTAGAGTCTTGAAAAATCTTATTTGGGCACCTGTCCACCAAGGCATTTCTACATCCAAACCAAGCTTACGGGAAGAGAAAAACAACTTGATAGTCACGAAAATATTTAACACAATGAGAAGACAAAATATCGTTAAATTTAGAACTAAATATTCATTATTCATTTTTACCATCACCCCTCATTTTATTTTTCCTCATTCTCTTCTTCTCTTTCAGCTATTATACCCTCAGACACTAATACATCTTCACCTTCACTCACCATATTAATTTTAGTATTGATTATTTTTCCATTTGTTGGATTTATAAGAATTACTTTGTTCTTAAATGTAATCGGTATAAATCCATTAGCATATTGAGCACTTAGTACTTTCATCTCCGCTTTTGTAAATGACATAACTTTCGTTTTAGTCACAAAGGAATGAACTTCAGATAATGAACCAATACCAAGATAACCCGAAAGGGTACCTCCTTCTGGAGTTTGTTTTGGATACCCTCCTGTCATCATCCCTTCAAAAGTTACACCAGCAACACCAGGCACAATAGTACCACTAGCGCCCCACGCCTCTCCTTTCCCCGCAAGTTGATAAATATCTTCAACTCCTGGTGCATAAAGAAAATCGGTATTGCTACTTGCACCAGCACCCAAAAAAGCTCCCCCACCATAATAATTAATAAATCCTTGGTTGCCTTTATCGTCCATAACAGCCATACTCCCAATTGTACCACCGAGAATTAATCCAACCGAAGCACAACGACCAACACCCCACACATCTCTTCCATCTGGATCGATGAAACCAAGAGGGTTATTTAGAGAATATACATATGGACTAATCGAGGGATACTTCTCAGCATTGGGTTCTGGTGTTAACCACCTTCCTATACTCGGATCATAATACCTCGCGCCAAAATAGTACCAATCGAGTTCACCTTCCTCGTCCAGCTCTTTGCCGGTAAATAAAAACCGTTCCTTTTCTGCGCCGCCGATATCCTCTCGTGAGCTTAACCCGAATGGGTAGTAATCAAAGAACTGATACGTGTCACCATCCTCATCCAAAACCACTCTTGTATTGCCCAAATGGTCTCGAATGTAATAATTCCATTGGCACGAAGCCTGCTCAACATTGACAAGATACATCATGAACAAATAAAAAATCAAGATATATTTACATTTCATCACACAATCCTCCATTATACTGTATTGTGAATCGCGCAATACAATCAAACGAACAGACACATCACTCCTCACTCTTGTATGTGGCAATCACATTACCAGAGGCATCCCGAATGTAGTATGTTGTCGAGAAATTGAGAATACGATAATTGACTATCAGCTTGGGACGATAACCCGATGGGAGGGGTGGCGGGCTACCTTTTTAGGCCGGGCCATTAGACGAAAATCAGGCACGAAAAAAGGCGAAGGTGGGTGCCTTCGCCGTAAGTTTTAAGACGGTGCGTTTTCAACTTCACCCGGCTGGTTCATATTGTCACAGGGCCACCCGCCCGTGGCTGCGCAGTTTATTCAACAGCCTCAATATCTATAATTCTTAATCTATTTATTAACCTTTGAGCCATATCACCGTATTTAATATCATTTTTATATTTTTCCGAATGTTCAACCATAAGTTCTTTTAATTTCAAGAGCATTGTTTTCTTTAATATTTTATCAACTTCATCTTCAATATTAAATATAGTAAATGTATGATATTGAAGATCCTTTAACCATGAATTGAATGTAGAGATATTATCGAGCATCATCTCAAAGAAAATATTGTCATTAAGTATTAACTCCTTTGTTATCATTGGTCCAAGTTCAAGGGCATCAGCGCCATCACGTGATTCCCATTCAGTAATTAATTCTTGCAATCTAATTTTATCCATATTTATAGCAAAACATAAATTAAATAACAACAAACCGATAATAGTTAAGTATAAAGAATTATTTCTCATTTTGATTCTCCTCTTCACTCTCCACTGGATCAATTATTTCAACGATGATATTTGTCTTTTCATCATTTTCTTTATCAGAAGTCATTATATCT
>CAZDVF010000052.1:0-10525 GCA_964508725.1 uncultured bacterium
CAGCCGGATAATATCCATCTGGGCCAAATCCAGCTCAGCGCGGGACAGTTGATACGTTCTGACCTTGTCGCCCGACAACACCTCTGTGTTGACAGGCGCACTCTCCCAGTTTTCTGTGCTTTTGGGACTCCGCCTGACCTGGCCGTCCGCATAGGTGACCACACCCTTCTTTTCGGAATCGGACAATCCAAACAAAGCTGCAATACCGAAAAGGAGCGGAACGGCAATGCAGACACCCTTGCCGAATGATTTCATTTTTGTCCTCCTACGACCCCTTCTTCTGGATAAAAACGGCTGTAGACCAGATCCACCAGTTTAATGGCTTCTCTGGAAAACGGATCCACATCGCGCTTGAATAGCTCATTATCGATAAGGATTTTAGCAACACGCCAGCTCTCTGCTTCTTCCAGTTTTGTCAGCGTCTCATCATAATCGTCGTTATTCCCGGCAAAAAGTTTTTTGACAAATCCTTTTTTTGTTTTGTCATCGATCAGCTCTTTCAATTCCTCTCTTGCTATAACTTTCGATTCCACCTCTTTTTCCGTTTCTTTTTCTTCAACGGTCTCCACCGTTTCAGATACCTGTGGTTCATCAAGACGCTCTATTTCGTCATCTTCCTCTTCATTCTTCTGCTCACGGCGTATAATGCGCATGGGACTTGATTTTTTTTCAGACGCTTTCTCATCGGCCTTCTTCTCGGCGATAGTTTTATCTTCTGGATCATCAATGGTTGTCTCTTCTGTTTTTTCAACGCCCATCACATCTTCCAGATCCCATTCGTCCTTATTGATTTCAACTTGCGGTTCCGGATTCACTGGATCCGATTGTCCGACAGGAACTGGATTTTCCTCCTCCTTCAAGGCATCAAAACCACTCATGACCTGACTCACGGCGACATGTTTGCCGTCCGATTCTTCAGACAGGGCATGTTTTAATTCCAGATACCGTCGCAGTGTCATCTCAAGATCGCCGGCGTCAAAATCTTCCTTGCCCAGTTTCATCTCAACTTCAAGCGCTCGACGGAATCCCCAAAGATTCCGATCTGCCAGCATTTGCTGGACTGTGCCGCCCTCGATTCTGCTGACTTCTTCACCTTTTGACTCAGACATAAAGTCGGTGGTGGTTGAAAAATCGTGCAGAATAACATCCACCGGCTTTCCGTCTACAATATTGCGCAAAACATCGGAGATAATTTTGCCGAAATCTTCTTGCTTGAGAGCTGACAAATCCTGACTTTCACACACTTTAATCAGCGATTCCGCATACGGCAGCACTTTGAAAAAAGGAATCAGAAGATCTTTCATTTCTGAAAGGTCAATCGTATTGGCGTTTTCAAAAAGCATGCGTCGCATGGTATCGACGGGTTTGATCAAATAATCCAGACGGGTGACTAACGCCAGCTGCAGAATCTCTTCTACCTCTTTTTCAGGAAAGAAGGCTGATTCGCGGATCACATCCTCAAGTTTTGACTTCAGTTTGTCGACTTCTTCAGACTGAATACTGAAATGAGGCGTTCGGCTGATTTTTAAGGGAGATTCATGGTCGAAATAGGACGAAATACGCAGTTTGAAAAGCATTTTGATGAAAGCAGGAACAGCATCATCAGTGGATATTCGATTGAAACTTACCGAATTATTTCCGCCAAGCAATCGCTTTTTCAAACTGGTGACCAGGACAACCGTCTCGTTTTCCCACATAATTGATTACCTTTCTAAACATCAAAAACAATTTGCACCCCCCACACCGGTCCTTCTTTTCGAAAAAAGAAACCGTGATGGGTGACCGCTTTGATCTCTGTGCAAATATCATGCCTTGAAAGGTTTATTGTCTCTCCTGCTAAGGACCCAACAATAAAGCAGTTAAGCTGCCCGATAGGGGAAAAATTGGCCTTCTGAATCTGGATGTCCGAGAAAAGCATACTCTCCTTCTCGGAAATAAAAAGGATTTCTTTGAGAAAAACAAACAGCAGCTCTTCTGTATTATCGGCAAAAACACGGATCGGAATCCGCCGTCTGGACAATATAGATGGCAGGGGAGCAATGATGGAAAGCATGCCCCTGGCCGCATCCAAAAAAACGGTTCTGAGATCTTCTGCTTGAACACGGATCCCCACATCGGCGGTATGATCGAAGTATTCAAACGACACGCGTCAGCTCGATTTCTCAGACTCGTCATCCGTTTTTTCATTCTGGTCTTCTTCTCTGACCACACGGGCGACATCGGCAACATGGTCGTCCTCTTGCAGGCGGATCAAACGGACACCCTGTGTGTTCCGACCGATGATGCTGATTGTCTCAACCTTCTGACGAATGACTTGTCCCCTTGATGTGATAATCAGCAAATCGTCAGAATCAAGGACATCCATAATGGCAATGAGTTTTCCAACCTTGTTGCTTGCCTTTAGCGTGATGATGCCCTTGCCGCCGCGGGTTGTCACCCGATAATCAGAAATAGCCGATCGCTTTCCGTACCCTTTATCCGTCACAACCATGAGCGTGCCTTCGCGGTGCACCACCACCATGCCCACCACTTTGTCATCTTTGCTAAGTCTTATCCCGCGCACGCCGGCTGCTGTTCGACCCATTGGCCTGACATTCGTCTCTTGAAACCGGATGGCTTTACCCAGACCCGTTCCCAGGATCACATCCTGGGTGCCGTCGGTTAGTTGCACGGATATAAGTTCGTCATCCTCCCGGACTTCCATGGCATTGATGCCCGTAATGCGTGGATGGCTGAACGCCGAGAGCGCCGTCTTTTTCACAACGCCACGCCGGGTCGCCATAAAGATAAACCGTTCATCCTCAAAATTCTTTACCGGGACAAAGGAGGCGACCTTTTCGTCCTTTGAAACAGAGATTAAATTCACAATGGCTCGCCCCCGCGATCCCCGCCCAATCTGGGGAATCTCGTGCACTTTGAGCCAGTAGCACCGTCCCTGATCCGTGAAAAACAACATAAAATGGTGGGTCGACGCGATAAACAGGTGCTCAACCGAGTCTTCGGGTTTGATGTCAGCACCGATAACGCCCTTGCCCCCGCGGAGTTGTCTCCGATATCCCGAAACAGGGAAGCGTTTGATATATCCGGACAGAGAGACGGTAATAACCATGTCTTCTTCTGCGATGGTGTCTTCCACCGAAAACTCTTCGGTTGTTTGAATGATCTCCGTCCGCCTTGCATCAGCGTACTTTTCCTTGATCTCTGTCAATTCATCCTTGATCAGGGCCATCTGCTTGTCTTTACTCGAGAGAATCAATCTCAAGCGTTCGATTTCTTTGATCAGTTGGAGATATTCATCCTCAATCTTCTTGCGCTCGAGGCCGGTCAGACGCTGCAGCCGCATGTCAAGAATGGCTTTAGCCTGGATTTCCGACAGACCGAACTTCTTCATGAGACCATTTTTGGCTGTTTCGGGATTCCGTGACTTTTTGATGAGTTGGACAATCTCGTCGATATGATCAAGGGCGATCTTGAGTCCTTCAAGGATGTGGGCGCGTTTCTCGGCTTTGTCCAGCTCGAAACGTGTGCGGCGCAAAATCACATCGTGCCGGTGATCGATAAACGCCTGAAGGATCTCTTTCAGCTTGAGAATGCGCGGTCGTCCATCCACCAGGGCCAGCATGATGACGCCGAAGGTCGTTTGCATCTGTGTGTGAACGTAGAGTTGATTGAGGACAACCTGGGACTGGGCGTCACGCTTGAGTTCGATGACGATGCGCATGCCATCCCGGTCTGATTCATCTCGCAGATCCGAGATCCCCTCAATCTTCTTTTGTTTGACCAGGTTGGCAATGGCCAAAATGAGATTGGATTTATTCACCTGATAGGGAATCTCATTGATAATGATAGCATCTCTATTTCCCTTGCCCTTTTCAAGGGATGCGCGGGCGCGCACTACAATGCGACCGCGTCCTGTCTTGTATGCTTCCTTTATTCCGCTGGCCCCGTAGATGATGCCCCCCGTGGGAAAATCAGGTCCGTGAATGTGCTGTATCAGGGTTTCAGTATCAATATCGGGTTGGTTGATCACCGCCACCACAGCATCCACCACCTCACCAAGATTGTGGGGCGGAATGTTGGTGGCCATACCCACAGCGATTCCCGATCCGCCGTTGACCAGCAAATTGGGCAGCAGGGACGGCATGACAAGAGGTTCCTGGAGGGACTCGTCAAAATTGGGTCCAAAATTAACAGTTTCCTTGTCAAGGTCCCTGATGATCTCTTCCGCGATACGGGTCAGACGGGCTTCCGTATATCGCATAGCCGCAGCAGAGTCACCATCCACCGAGCCGAAATTGCCTTGTCCGTTTACCAACGGATAACGAAGTGAAAAGTCTTGCACCATGCGCACCATGGCCTCGTAGACTGCCGAATCGCCGTGCGGATGATACTTGCCCAGCACATCTCCGACGATGCGGGCGCTCTTGCGATAAGGCCGGTTATGATGAAGACCCAGCTCGAGCATGCCGTACAGAATACGCCGGTGGACCGGTTTTAATCCGTCCCGCACATCGGGAAGGGCGCGAGAGACAATGACGGACATCGAATAATCGATGTACGAGTTTTTCATCTCCTCTTCTATGTAAATGGGGACAATATGATCTCTTTTGTCGGCCATTGATACCTCGTTACAGAAAACTCACAAATTATTCGGTGGATTGCCATACTTGCTTCTCCAACCCAAACTCAATGCAGGTGGAGAATGAAATGCTGATCCTTTAGGGATTCCTGTAAATTTATTTTCTTCCCCACAATCTCACAGTCGCACGCTTGCTGTTTTTCTTTGTGGATTTATACCAAAAAACCACTTTTTTAATAATTCTGTTCTTTCCGGGTAAATCAATGATCCTGGTTTCACCACCAGCAGGAATCACACGCCGAATCTTTACATCGAAGACATCGCCGTTGGCAAAATGGACCTTCATATCGTTAAAGCGAACGCCTGATAATTTGACAGTGAGTTTGATTTTTTTATAAACGCCCTCATCAGCCCCAACTGTGATGACATCCCTATCTGTTTTGAATGTCACTTTTCTGGTACCCAAAACTTTCCATTTCTGCGCCTGAGCAAAGGGTGCGCTGCAACACATTAAAAGAACCAATGTTGAAACCAGCAGTCGGCTTGTTTTCATCTTGCCCTCCCTTTTCTTACATTTTAAACTCTAAGCTAAACTTTGGCAAATTTGGCCTTATCCGCGACTCAATCCCATTTAGCCCTATTTGTCATTCCCGAAATCTTGTGTCGGGAATCCAGGGGCGTGGTGCCCCCCTTAAACCCTGGATTCCCGCTTACAAACGCGGGAATGACGACTTTTCTGACGCATTGCATTTGATCACGAGGCTCTAATTTAAAATGGTTCATCCTGTTCCCCAAAAATATGTTCTGCCAAAGTTCAGCTCTAAGATTCACAACAGCCTTCTCTTGAGCACGAACAATCGCACTCGCAAAGGTCCCCGCTCTTGATGCCTTCCCGGTATTCCAAGAGACGCTTCTTTCGTATTGCCTTCAGGTCCGCTCTATGCACAAGGATATCCATTCCATCTTCAGGAACAGTGGCGCAGGCGAACGCCTGCTCGCCATCTATTTTGACAACACAGCCGCGGCAGCAACCCTTGCTCTCCTTCGTACGGTAACAGGGCGCTGGTATGCCGATATTGGCCCGATCAGCAACATCAACGATATTCTTGTCACTGGCTGTGATTTCAACAACTTGCCCATCGATTATAATATGCAATTTTCAATCTCCTTGTGGAGAATAACAACAGCATTTGGTATTCTGCGGATTAATTTTTACACATCCAGATTGCGCACGGCATCGGCATTCTGTTCGATGAATTCCCGCCGCGGCTCCACCTTCTCTCCCATGAGAATGGAGAAGATGTGATCCGCCTCCACCGCGTCGTCAATCGTCACCTGAAGAAGCGTCCGCTTCGTCGGATCCATGGTCGTGTTCCAGAGTTGATCCGGATTCATTTCACCAAGACCTTTGTATCGCTGCAACGATACGCCGTCCTTCCCGATCTTTTTATATTGCTCTTCCATCTCATCTTCGGAGAACGCATACGACTCTGTTTTCCCCTTCTTCAGCCGATACAGAGGCGGCTGGGCAATGTAGATGTGGCCATATTCAATAAGGCCGCGAAGGTATCTGAAGAAAAATGTCAAAAGAAGCGTCCGGATGTGAGAACCGTCCACATCGGCATCCGTCATGATGATGATCTTGCCGTATCGGAGTCTTGAGACATCAAAATCATCGGACCCGATACCCGCTCCCAAAGCAGCGACAATGGTCTGGATTTCATTATTGTTGAGAATTTTTTCGAGACTCGCTTTCTCAACATTGAGTATTTTACCCCGCAGGGGAAGAATGGCCTGAAACTGACGGTCGCGGCCCTGTTTGGCTGAGCCTCCCGCCGAATCTCCCTCAACGAGATAGATTTCACAATGCGCCGGATCTTTGATCGAGCAGTCTGCCAGCTTGCCCGGAAGGGTGTTTGATTCGAGTGCCGATTTACGCCGCGTGAGCTCCCGCGCCTTGCGTGCTGCTTCACGCGACGCTGCTGCGCTGATGCCTTTCTGTATAATTTTCTTGGCATCGGGAGGATTCTGTTCAAGAAATTCAGACAGCCCTTCGCCAACGACAGACTCGACGATGCCACGCACCTCACTGTTACCCAGCTTGGTCTTTGTCTGTCCCTCAAATTGGGGATCAGGAACCTTGACGCTGATAACGGCTGTGAGTCCCTCCCGAACGTCTTCTCCTGAAAGCGCCACAGTTCCGTTTTTAATGAGGTTATTTTTCTGTGCGTAAAAATTCAGCGTCCGGGTCAGCGCACCTTTAAATCCCGCCAGATGCGTTCCTCCTTCGATAGTGGGAATGTTGTTCACGTAGGTGAAAATATTCTCTTGGTACGACTCGTTGTACTGCAAGGCGACCTCAACAGTCACATCGTCCTTCACGCTTTCGATGATGACGGGTTTACGAGAGATCGATTTACGCGAAGCGTCAAGATACTCGACAAATTCTCTGAGGCCTCCCTTGGCGTGAAAGAGCTCCTCCTTGTTAATCCTTTCATCTTTTAAGTGGATCTTAAGTCCTTTATTCAGAAAGGCCAGCTCCATCAGGCGCTGGCCTAAAATATCAAATTTGAACTGGGTGTTTTTAAAAATCTCGGGATCAGGAATAAAGCTGGTCTCTGTACCGGTTCTGCTTTTCGTCTTACCGGTAACCTTCATATCAAAAATGGGCATTCCTTTTTCATATTCCTGCTGATAGATCTTGTTATCCCGATACACGCGGACGCGACACCACTTTGACAGCGCATTTGTTACAGACACGCCGACGCCGTGCAAACCTCCCGAGACTTTATACGTATCTTTGTTGAATTTTCCACCCGCATGAAGCGTCGTCATCACAACTTCGAGAGCCGGGCGTTTTTGAACAGGGTGCTTGTCAACAGGAATTCCCCGGCCATTGTCCTTTACGGTGATGCTCTCGTCAGCGTGAATGGTCACATCGATCTTTGTGCAGAATCCTGCAAGACTTTCATCAACACTGTTGTCGACCACCTCGTATACAATGTGATGAAGTCCTCGGACTGATGTGTCGCCAATGTACATGGCTGGTCGTTTGCGGACGCCCTCAAGTCCCTTGAGAACAACGATATTCTTTGCTTCATATTTCTCTTGCGCCATAGGATCCTTCTTCGTGCTACACAGATGATTGCTTCAGCAATAATCGCGATGGATGCTCGTTTTTATATTCTTCCCGTAACATCATGCAAGTAGTTTTGAATGTAAATTCATGAACTGTGTGGGATTAAATCAGCACAATATCCTTTACGAGGTTGGAACCAAGAGCAAAGTTAAGTTTCTGCAAGATATCTCTTTTGTGATAGAAAAGTTCTTGCCTCCAGGCGTCGTTTTGAACCTGAATGAAAAGCTTGCCGTCACTGATTCGTTGTGGCTTCGTTACATCACTGATTGATTGTCCAACAACACTGGACCAAAGCGTCAAAGCCTGGTACTTTTGAATGGGATCTTCGATTTGATGCTCTTTGAGCAGGCCTTGAATGATGTGCCCTATTTGTTCCATGTTGATCAGGAACCACTCAATTTAATGGGCATGATGAGCATGATGAAAGATTCATTCTCTTTCTGATCCGAAGGCATAACCAAAGTAGCGCGAACAGGACTCTTAAGCTGAAACAATACCTGTTCAGTATCGATGTGTTTGATAATATCCAAAATATAGTGCGCGTTGTATCCGATCTCCATGTCTTCTTCTGTGTAATCTACATCCAGTTCTTCCCGTCCCTCTCCACCAATATCCACATCTTCCGAGCAGATAAGAAGTTTGCCATTCGATAGTGAAAATCGAATCTGATGTGTCAGCGCACTTGAAAACAGAGAAACCCGTTTCACTGAATCGATCAGTGCAGATTTATTAACGATGAGTTTTTTATCATTGTCTCTGGGAATCACCCGTTCGTAATCGGGGTATTCCCCGTCCACAAGACGTGTGTAAAGCGTTGTCCCGTCGAAAACAAAACTAAGTCCGTTTTCTTCGATCAGAAGCTTGGTGGTTCCTTCTTGATCAAGGTTCCTGAGAGCAATCTGTACAGCTTTCGGTGGAACGATCATGCGAACAGGTGATTCATTGTATTGAAAGTTCTTATCCAGAATTTTTGATAACCGATGTCCGTCCGTTGCAACCATTCGGAACTCATCGGCCATCATCTGGATGAAAACACCCATGAGCGCAGGCCGCAATTCTTCTGAAGAAACAGCGAAAATCGTTTTACTCAGCATGCGCCTTAATACTTTATTTTCCAGATCGATGGATCTGGCTTCGGCCATTGCTGGAATCTCGGGATAGTTTTCCTTGGCAATGCCCGAAATCTGATATCGCCCTTTTTCAGTTGTAATGACTACACGGTTATTCTCATCCGATTCGAAATGGACAGGGATGTCCGGGAGAGAGCGCATCATTTCAGTGATGACCTTAGCTGGAAGCGCCAATGAACCACCTGCATCTGTTTGCCGTGGCGACACAGTTGTCGTGATAGACACTTCAAGATCCGTCCCTGTCAATTTGAGCGCTTCACCTTCAAGATCAAATAACACATTCTCAAGGACCGGGGTCGTCGATTTTGATGGCACGACACCTGACATCACTTGGAGAGCATCTAACAAATCGCTCTGAAGGATTGAAAATTTCATCTTACATTCCTCCGAAATTGGACATCGTATCCAACGAGATAACAAGATACAAATAATTTAAAATATATTCAAGAAAATAGTTCATAGTATTAGGGGATGTGGATAATAAAATTTGATTAGAGTGAGATAGTCATAACTATAAAAAAGACAAAATCTTGATCTATCATTAAAAAGGATAAGAAACTGTGAATGAAACGGGGAAAACAATGAGAGTGATGGGGACAAGTTGTTCATAATTCAACAGGACCAGTTTCGATTAAAGATAGTCCACATCAGAACCACAAAACAGATCAGTTTTTCCACACCGGTTACAATGTTGCCGTTTCAATTTTCCGTTTGAGTGTTTCGACGGTTTCATTGAGGATATTGTTGTTTCCGCACTTCAATTGAGATTTCAATGTGCGAATAGCATGAATAACAGTTGTATGATCTCTGCCGCCGAAATGAAGACCAATACTTTTCAAAGAGTAGTACGTCATTTCTTTCGAAAGATACATGGCCATCTGGCGGGCAAAGGCAATCTCTTTTTTGCGGCTCTTTCCTCTTAAAAGATCATCGGGAATATCATAATATGAGCAGACAACACGCTGGATGGTTTCAATGGAAATATTGCGTTGCTTGCGAATGACAATGTCTTTAAGAACAGATTTAGCCAAGTCGAGAGACACATCGACGCCTTTCAATGAAGAAAAGGCCATCAGCTTGATTAGGGCGCCTTCAAGCTCACGGATGTTGGAGGTGATGTTTGTTCCGATATATTCGATGATATCCATGGGAAGACTTATCCCGTCAAGATCGGCTTTCTGCTGAAGAATAGCGATCCGTGTTTCAAGATCAGGAGGCTGGATGTCTGCAACAAGACCCCATTGAAAACGAGAAAGGAGTCGTTCTTCCAAATCACGAAGATCTTTAGGAGGACGATCGGAAGAAAGGACGATTTGTTTGCCTTTTTGATGCAGTGTATTGAAAGTGTGAAAGAATTCTTCTTGTGTTCGCTCTTTGCTCATAAAGAATTGAATATCATCAACCAGCAGCATGTCAACACTGCGATAAATCTGGCTGAATTCCGTCGTCTTGTTGGTTTGAATGGAGTTGATAAATTCAATCGTGAATTTTTCGCTGGAAACATACCGGATTCGGCGGGCTGTTCCCCTCTCTTGTGCGAAGGTACCAATAGCCTGAATGAGGTGCGTTTTCCCAAGGCCAACGCCTCCGTAAATAACGAGAGGATTGAAAGACGTTTTACCGGGAGCTTCGGCAACAGCGAAAGAGGCGGCTTTAGCGAATTGGTTGCCACTTCCT
>CAZDVF010000053.1:0-4316 GCA_964508725.1 uncultured bacterium
TCTTCCAGCGGATATTTTCGTGCGATACCAGCGCCTTCGAAAACAAGATGTGCTCTATATCTGCGGCTCGGACGAACATGGCGTCCCGATCACTGTAACGGCCGACAAGGAAGGCATTACACCCCAGGATGTGGTGGACCGGTATCATGCCATGAACAAGGAGAGTTTCGCCAGTCTGGGGATTTCTTTCGATCACTATTCGCGGACCTCACTGCCGGTGCACCACGAGACAGCTCAGATGTTTTTTCAGCATCTCATGGACAAGGGGGATCTGCTTGTCAAGACCTCCCAACAATTTTACAGCGCGTCAGCTGAGCGGTTTCTGCCCGATCGGTATGTTGAAGGAACATGTCCTCACTGCGGATACGAAAGCGCCCGGGGCGATCAGTGCGACAAGTGCGGCAAGTGGCTGGAGCCGGGCGAGCTGATCCATCCCCGTTCCAAAGTGGACGGATCTTCACCCGTCCTGCGCGAGACGCGTCACTGGTATCTGCCCATGGGGCGGTTTGCTTCGGCCTGGAAGAAATGGTTCGACAAACAGACGTGGAAGGAAAACGTCCAGAATTATTGCATGGGCTGGTTCAATGAAGGTCTCGGCGACCGGCCGATCACGCGCGATCTGCACTGGGGCGTGCAGGTCCCGCTCCCCGAAGCCGGGGGCAAAGTCCTCTATGTCTGGTTTGATGCGCCCATCGGCTACATCTCCGCAACCAAGGAATGGGCCCGGTTGAGTGGAGATCCTGACCGATGGTCCGCTTACTGGCAGGATAAAGAAACCCGGCTGGTTCACTTCATCGGCAAGGACAACATTGTTTTTCATGCCATTCTTTTTCCCATGATACTCATGGAGATGGGCGATTACGTGCTGCCCAGCGCCATTCCGGCCAACGAGTATTTGACGATTGAGGGTCGGAAAATATCCACCAGTCAGAACTACGCCGTCTGGGTTCGCGATTACCTGGCGCACTTCCCGCCAGACCCCCTGCGATATTCTCTGGCAGCCAATGCGCCGGAGACCAAAGACACGGATTTCTCGTGGCGGCAGTTTCAGAGTCGAAACAACGACGAACTGGCCGACATCCTCGGGAATTTCGTGAACCGGACTGTGACTTTCGTCCACCGCTTTTTTGAAGGAAAGGTGCCTTGTCGTGGCCCCCTCTCTCCCGAAGACAGCCAGATGCTGGAAGCGATCCGACAGTCTGCGGAAGCGATTGGCGTCAGTTACGAGACCTTTGAAGTCCGCAGAGCAGCGCGGCAGATCATGGATCTCTGCCGGGCGGCCAACAAGTATTTCAATGACCGGGCGCCGTGGACGCTGCGAAAGTCTGATCTTGACGCCTGCGGGACGATCCTTAATATCTGTCTCGAAATTGTCCGTGTGCTGACGGTGGTGATGGCGCCCATTCTCCCATTTACCAGCGAGATTGCAAAGCGAATGCTTCGCATGGAAGGCCCACTCACCTGGGACCAGATTGCAGAAGGACAGATCCTTGAGGATCATACCCTGGGCGAGCCGGAAATCCTCTTCACAAAAATTGAGGATGATGTCATCCTCCGGCAAGAAGAAGCCCTGGTGCGCATCGCTGGAGAAAAGGTCCAAAATGAGGACGCAAGCGTGTCGTCCACCCCATCCAAATCCAAGCAGGATTGTATCACCATCGATGCGTTCAAGACGATCGATTTGCGCACGGCGCGGGTTCTCTCCGCAGAGCGGATTTCCGGGGCAGACAAGCTGCTCAAGCTCCGCGTCGATCTGGGCGGAACGGAACGGCAGATCGTCGCCGGTGTGGGTCAGAGTTATTCCCCAGAAGAGATAATCGATCGAACGGTCATTGTTGTGGCGAACCTGAAACCCGCCACGATCCGCGGTGAACGGTCCGAGGGTATGTTGCTGGCCGTACAAAGCGGCAAGGGGTACGCCATCCTTGTGCCAGATGCGGACGTCGATTCCGGCGTCCGTGTGGAGTAACCGGCATGCTGGTGGACACACACGCCCACCTGAACCTGAAGGATTACGATGAAGATCGCGAAGCCGTGATCTTCCGGGCTCAGGAAGCAGGCGTGGGCCGAATTCTCGATGTGGGGACAGATCTGTCGTCCAGCCTGCGGGCTTTGTCCACAGCCGAGAAAGAGGAGACGGTCTTTGCCTCTGTTGGCATCCATCCCCACGATGCAGCAGCCGCGTCAGAATCCGATTTCAATGATCTGAACCAACTACTCAATCATCCCAGGGTTTTAGCCCTGGGCGAGATTGGCCTGGATTATCATTACGATTTGTCTCCGCGGGATCGCCAGCGTGCGGTCTTTGTCCGTCAGCTCCGCACGGCCCGGCAACAGGATCTTCCTGTTGTGATTCATGTCCGCGAGGCCATGACCGACGCTCTGGATATCCTCAAAAGTGAAGGGAAAAAGTGGCAAGGGGTATTCCACTGTTTTGGAGGCGCGATTGACGATGTTCCGCCCATCCTTGCGATGGGATTTTATATTTCCTTCACAGGCGTGGTAACGTTTCGCAATTTCAAGAGATGGGATGTGGTGCGGAGTGTGCCGCTGGACCGCTTGCTTCTTGAGACCGATGCGCCTTACATGACGCCGGTTCCATATCGGGGACGCCGCAACGAACCGGCCCGTTTGTCCGACACGGCGGATGTGTTGTCCAGAACCCTGGAGATCCCCCGCGACCAGCTGGATGCGGCCACGACCGAAAACGCCCGACAACTATTCGGGATGGGACTGTAATCCATGGGCGCGCCTGTGCGGCCTGTGAAGCGTCTGGGCCAACACTTCATGACAGATCCTTCCATCGCCCAAAGAATCGTCGATGTGTTGCATCTCACAGCGGATGACGAGGTCCTTGAAATCGGCCCAGGAGCAGGCGCCCTGACTGCGCCTCTGATGGAGAGTCCGGCCAAACGGATCACGGCTGTTGAAATTGATCCGCGATTTGCAGGACTTCTGGAGGCCCGGTTTTCAGGTGATGATCGTTTTACGCTCATCCAGGCCGATTTTCTGAAAACGGATCCGACCCGGTTTGTACACGAAAACCTGAAAGTACGGGTCATCGGCAATTTGCCCTATGTCGTCACGTCGCCCATTCTGTTCCGTATTCTGAACAACCATTCTCTTTTTCGGGATGCGACCTTTACTGTGCAGCGTGAAGTGGCTGAACGCCTGGTGAGTTTGCCGGGATCTAAAATCTATGGCGTGCCGTCGGTGCTGTTTCAGGCCTTCAGTCACCTTCGGATCTGTTTTCACATTTCACGTCATTGTTTCAATCCGGTGCCTGCGGTGGAATCAGCGGTTGTGCACATCACATTTCACGATGCGCCCCTGTTTCCCATCACCGATGAACGGTTTTTTGTGAAGCTTGTCAAGACAGCTTTTGGTCAGCGCCGCAAGATGCTAAAAAACAACATCAAATCCCTTATCTCAGAGGGCGTGTCCCCCGAATCACTTCCGGTGGATCTTACAAAACGTCCCGAGTCTTTGACTGTTGATCAATTCGTTCAATTGAGCAACGTGTTGGCCGGCCAGCAGCACAGGAGGATGCTTGGAAGAGACGACGTTTTCTAAGGATGACATCAGCACGATTCTCAGCGAGCTTGTTGAGCGGGGAGACATACCGACGCTGCGGACGATCCTGGTGGATTTGCATCCTGCGGATATTGCAGAAGCGATTACACGATTTCCACAGGAAGAGCGGCTGTTGATTTTTAATCTGCTTGTGACAGATAAAGCTGCTGTGGTCCTCATAGAGTTGGATTCACCGGTGCGCCAAGAACTGATGCAGGATCTGGATGAAGATCGGATTGTCGCGTGTGTGGGCACTCTTGATTCTGACGACGCAACGGATCTGATCGGTGAACTGAATGAAGATCTGGCCCGGCGTGTGCTGGAGGCCATGCCCTGGAAAGAGGTCCGTGAAGTCAAGACCCTGCTCCGCCACGATGAGGAAACGGCCGGCGGTATCATGGCTCTCGAAATCGTGGCCGTTAACCAGGATCGCACAGCACAGGAAGCGCAACAAGAAATTCGCAATAAGGCTGATGAGGTTGTGGATGTTTACAATATCTACGTAGTGGATCATCAGGGCGTGCTCAAGGGTGTGGTGTCGCTGAAAGAGCTGGTGCTGGCATCGCCTGATACCAAACTATCCGCGATCATGGACAAGGAAGCCATTACTATTCGTGAGGAGATGGATCAGGAGGAAGTGGCAAACCTTTTTCAAAAGTACGATCTGGTGGCGGCGCCGGTTGTTGACAAGGCCGGCCGGCTCGTGGGCCGCATCACTGTCGATGATGTGCTCGACGTGCTGG
>CAZDVF010000053.1:4326-10495 GCA_964508725.1 uncultured bacterium
GACCGGAGGGTGAGATCCCCAAGGCGCCGCCCCGGAAGAAGAAGCCAGCGAAGACATCACCCTCATGGCCGGTATTACCGATGAGGAGATCCGGTCTCGATCTGTCTGGCGCATTTCCGGCATCCGATTGCCGTGGCTGTGTGTCGCGTTCTTTGGCGAGATGGTCTCAGCGATGGTGCTCCACCATTTCCAAGCCACATTGCAGCAGATTACAGCGTCCGCCTTCTTCATTCCCCTGATCATGGCCATGGGTGGCAATACCGGCATTCAATCGGCCACGGTCGTGATCCGCGGTTTGGCTACAGGCGAGATTAATCTGCACGATACCGGCCGGCGGCTTTTGAAAGAGCTGGGCGCGACGTTTCTCAACGGTTTTGTCATTTCACTCCTTCTCTTCGGGATGGCGATATTCTGGCTGCATCAGCCTGTTTTCGGATTGGTTGTTTCTTTAGCCCTTATGGCCGTGCTGTTCAACGCTGCGTTCATGGGGACAATGATTCCGTTTGTCCTCAAACGTCTGAAAATTGATCCCGCTATCGCCACGGGACCGTTCATCACGACATCCAACGATGTCTTGGGCCTGTTGGTCTATTTCAGCATGATGATTCTCTTCTTCCAATAACTCCCGGCGGAATTGTGGCGATACTGAGAACCGAGGCGGTCATACTCAAGGGCTGGAAACTGGGTGAGACATCCAAGATTCTTGCTCTTTTCACCCAGGATTATGGTAAAGTCAAGGTTGTGGCCAAGGGAGGGCGAGGACCCAAGAGCAAATTCAAGGGATGTCTTGAAACTCTAACGCACATCCGTGCAGTCTATTACGACAAACCGACGCGGGATCTGCAGTTGTTAAGTCAGGCAGATCTTGTGGATCCACATATTCACATCATCGGAGACATGACCAGAACAACCCTGGGACTGGCTGCGGCCGAACTTTTGGATCGCGCAGTTGCCGGGCAGGAGGCGTTCCCCCAGATATTCAACCTGTTGGCCGGAACGCTCGACGCACTGAATAGAGCCGATGGATTTCTTGAAGGTGTTTTTTGGTATTTCGAGACCCGCTTCATCGATTTAATGGGATACAAACCCACGTGGGAACATTGTTTGCGCTGCGATTGTTCCCTTGGCGTGGACGGCGGTTTTTTTCAGCCCAACAGCGGGGGATTGCTTTGCAAACGGTGTGGAGGTTCTGGCGGAGGCTTGACTGTTGATGGCGAAACGCTTGAGATTCTGTTCTGGCTTGAACAGGCAGATCCGATTGAAACGGCCCGGCTTGAACCGACAGCAGCGCAGAAGGCCGAGATTCGCAAGATGTTCGATCTCTATTTCCGGACGCACATCGATCATATGCGCAGCCTGCGGTCGCTGAAATTTTACTACGAAATGGAAAGCACCTGAGAACAGTCTCCAGTTCCATGCATCCCAACTGCGGGTGATTTATCCCAGCCCCTAAAGACGTCAAGACATACATCAGGAGGTTCATTTGTCTGTTACAATGGAAAAAATTGTTTCCCTGTGCAAACGGAGAGGATTCATTTTTCAGTCCAGCGAAATCTACGGCGGCATCAACGCATGTTACGATTATGGCCCCCTGGGCGTGGAGCTGAAAAAAAATATTAAAGAATTCTGGTGGCGGTCCATGGTCTACGCCCACGACAACATTGTGGGACTCGACGCCGCCATTTTGATGCATCCCAAAATCTGGGAGGCGTCGGGACATGTCGCCGGTTTCACAGATCCGCTGGTCGACTGCAAGGTCTGCAAGCAGCGTTTTCGCGAAGATGAAATCGATCCTGACAAACTGGAAAAAAGACAGTGTCCCCGTTGCGGTAACAAGGGCTCGTTGACAGAAGCGCGGCAGTTTAACCTGATGTTCAAGACGCACATGGGTCCGGTCGAAGAGGATGCGTCTGTTGTCTATCTCCGCCCTGAAACAGCGCAGGGCATTTACGTTAATTACAGGAACGTGCTCGATTCTTCCCGCCAAAAAATCCCTTTCGGCATCGCCCAAATCGGCAAGGCCTTCCGCAATGAGATCACACCGGGTAATTTTATCTTCCGAACGCGGGAATTTGAGCAGGCGGAAATGCAGTACTTTGTCAAGCCCGGTGATGACGAGGAAGCGTTCCAGTTCTGGAAAGACCAGAGGATGACATGGTACCAGAAGCTCGGCATCCGTCCGGACAAACTCCGCTTCCATCAGCACGGTTTCGATGAGCTGGCCCATTACGCCAAGGCGGCCTTTGACATTGAATACGCATATCCCATCGGCTGGAAGGAGCTGGAGGGCATCCACAACCGGACTGATTTCGACCTTTCAAGGCATCAGGACGCGTCAGGCAAAGATTTGACTTATTTTGATGACGCTGCCCGTGAGCGGTTTCTTCCCTTCATCATCGAAACGTCTGCCGGCGTTGACCGGACACTACTCACTTGCCTGGTGGACGCTTACGAGGAGGAGGCGCTCGAAAAGGAGACACGGACTGTTCTGCATTTGGATCCACAGATTGCGCCGGTGAAGGCGGCCGTCTTCCCCCTGGTGAACCGGGACGGCATGCCTGAAATGGCGGAGAAGCTCTATCGTGAACTCAAGGGAGAGATGAAGGTATTCTTTGATGCGTCTGGAGCCGTGGGTCGCCGGTATCGGAGGCAGGATGAAGCGGGAACACCGTTCTGTATTACGATTGATTCCCAAACAATGGAGGATGAGACGGTCACTATCCGTGATCGCGATACCATGCAGCAAGACCGCGTCCCCATGGTGAAACTTAAAGCGGTGCTGAAGCAGCGGATATGGAACGCAGGAAACGGAGACGGTTGAAATCCTTTTTAAAGACTAAATTTTGGCAAATTTGGCCATATCTGCGACTCAATCCCATTTAACCCTATTTGTCATTCCCGAAATCTTGTGTCGGGAATCCAGGGGTGGGGTGCCCCCCCCTAAAACCCTGGATTCCCGCTTACAAACGCGGGAATGACGACTTTTCTGACTCATTGCATTTGATCACGAGGCTCTACTTTAAAATGGTTTATCCTGTTTCCCAAAAATGTGTTTTGCCAAAGTTCAGTTAAGGATAAAAGTATCGCGCGGTTTATTTCGTCGAAAGAATGTTGTAAACGGTTTTTTGGAATAATTCTTGACAAGATTGGATTCATTTCGTATTATATTATAATTGTTTATGTTTGGTTAAGCAAAGGAGGGCGAAATGGCTCGAGGTCGAGGAACTGTGAACAAGGTGATTTTAGTTGGCAGACTTGGCGCTGATCCGCAGCTGAAATTCACACCTTCCGGAAAGGCAAACGCCAGTTTTAATGTGGCGACCAATTATGTCTGGAAGGATCAGGACGGCAATCAGCAAGACAAAACCGACTGGCACCGTGTCACAGCATGGGGCAAATTGGCGGAGGTGATGGGGGAATTCCTGAAGAAGGGCAGCTATGTATACCTCGAGGGCAGACTTCAGACGCGCAACTACGATGACGCTAACGGCGTTAAAAAGTGGATCACCGAAGTGGTGGTCACGGACATGGAAATGCTGGGACGGAAAGGGGAAGGAGCAGGAGGAGGCGGTGATGATTCCGGTCCGGAAGATGCGCCTTCAAACAATGCAGAGGAAGAGGATCTTCCGTTTTAATTTTAATTTCCATGAGACGAAAAAAACCGAGGCTTTTTGCTTCGGTTTTTTATATCTGTGCTGGTTGTTATACTGTTTCGGCTGAATGTGATAAGGTTTATCAGAAAGAAATGATAGCGAATGATCGTGTCGCCCTTACTTAATCCGTTTGGTTGGAATGTCCTGTCCGTTCTGATACATGATCAATTTGATGACGCATCCCTTAACGCTACACATAGAGATCAATAATTCACCGTGACCTGAACTGTGACTGTTCGCGGCGGACCCATGTTGGCCGGCGATTCAAGGTAGTTGTATTGGAAAAGATTATCAACGAGAAACCGGATACCCAGGTGCTCACCGCTCACCCCAAAACGGAGGGAGACGACGTAAGTTGGAGCAACCTGATCAATATCCTTGATAAAGGCTTTGTGGTAAGTGTCAACCCGCTGGATTGCGCTCAGATACCGGAAATCAAATCCCATAATCGCTGGAAGGAGACGCAAGTCGCCAGAAAGATAGAAGGTGTGACGCGATCGGTATTTCAGAGGTGCGCCGTATTCTTGACCGGGCGTCAAATCTTTTGTGTCGAGATAGGTGTATCCAGCGCGAATGGATACCATGCGCGAGAACCATTCCGTTCCAGTTGAGACGTCAACACCGCGGATGCGCGCGCGGACAACATTCTGAAAACGAACAACCACTGAATGGTCTGTGCCGGTATCCAGCTGCGGCTCGATGAGGTTTTCGTACCGGGAGTCGAAGAGGGCCAGATCCAGATCTGCGGCGTTGCCAAGGGTCTGTTTGAATCCAACCTCAATGGATTGACTCCGCTCTGGTAGAAGGTTGGGATTGGGAACAATCTGCAGGCCGCCGGTGTAGGTCGTGACAAACCGTTCCCCAATGGCCGGGGTGCGGAATCCCTCGCCCAGTGAAAAACGGAATTGGGTGCCCTTCCAGGGCGTCATGTTCAAGCCAAATTTCCGAGACAATTCTCCGCTTGATCCAATCTCTGGTCCTTGCTCGCCATCATACCGGGCACCGGCCGTGACCTTGAGACCCCGCCAGATTTGTTGCTCCACCTGTAAATAGTATGCAGACTGGTTGATTTGCCTCTGGCCGAACTGGATCGACTCGACGGCGTCGGTCTGGAGATCGCATCCTGCCACCAGCATGGTCTTGGAACTGATCTGGGCGTTGAGCTGAATTTCGCCGCCCCGTGTGCGGGCGGTGGATGATCGAAAAGCTTCTGCGGCAACGCGTCCGAATCCGGTTTTATCCTCCAGATGATCCTCGCTGAAGGCTCGGTTGAATCGTCCCTTGACTGCTACAAAGAGACGAGGACTGATCACCCATGAAAGTGAGGGGTAGACAAATGTATTTTGTTGTTGTGAACGGGTTCTGAAACCGAATGGATCTGATCCATTTTCGAAAGGTTGACTCAGGCTCTTCCAGTAAATAAAAAAACCGCCGTCGTTCCGGCTGTGACCGGTCATCAAATCAAAACGCATGTTGGGATGCAACCGGCAAGCCAGCGTCGCCATCAGACTGAAGATGTTGTGGTCGTCGTTTTCCTTATAACCGGTATTGTACTGGAAATTGGTCGAAAACATGGCGGACACCGGACCAATGCGGGAGGAGAGATCGACAGCTGTACCCTCAAAATGATGACGTTTGTCTGTCCACTGCCATTGCCTGTGCGATGGACGGTTGTAAAAGCCGGTGTGGCTGCGTACATGAATGTGGTGACCGTCGTCGGGATCGTCTGTAATGATGTTAACCACACCGCCCATGGCGCTCGAACCGTACAGGACCGAGCCGGATCCCTTCATCACTTCGATTTGCTGAATGTTGGACGTTGGAAGGGCATACCAATTAACGTTGCGGATATCTCCGGTCAGAAAGGGTTGGCCGTTGAGCAGAACAAGGACCCGGCTGCCTACACCCCAGTTGAAGCCGCTGGACCCGCGGATAGCGATCTGGCCGCCGCCTCCGGAATTCACGCCAGGGACGTAGCGCAAGGCCTGATCCACAGAGGTGATGTTACGTTCCTTCAAATCACTGGACGGTACCAGGCTCAAGCTGACAGGGATATCGTTGACAGATTGACGATAGCGGCTGGCCGTAACGGCTACACCGTCCAGCGAGAGTACGGTCTCGTGAAGCTGGAAGGCAATTGTGAGTTCCCTGCCAGGGATTACCGTGATGATCCTCTCCTCTTTTTTGAATCCCATGGCTGTGACGCGCAGGGTATAAGTTCCCACAGGGACAACAGGCACAGTAAATGAGCCGTCCTGAGTTGTGGCCGCACCCAGAACTGTGCCGGTGAGTTGCACATTGGCCCCGACAATGGCTTCTCCCGTTTCGGCGGCAACCACAGTCCCGATAACACGAGCAGTTTGCTGTCGGACACCTGTTTGACTCATCGCCCTGACAGAGAGGAATAACAGTCCGATCCATAAAATAGAATCAAGACGCTTCATGGCGCGCCCTCCGTTTTATTGATCTTCAAACCACTGGCTCTGCCAGTGGTTCTCGATCCTAAACTGGACGGC
>CAZDVF010000054.1:0-10408 GCA_964508725.1 uncultured bacterium
ATGAAATTATTCATAAAGAACAAATCGCGTCTTCTGTTATTCTTTTTGAGGTCTATACACCAGTCATTGCCAAGACCGTTAAGGCCGGACAATTTGTGGTTGTGCGAGCCGATGATTATGCAGAGCGGATTCCGCTCACCGTAGCAGATCATGATAGTGAGAAACAAACGATCACGCTTATTGTTCAAGTCGTGGGCACAGCGACGATGAAGATGGATCATTTAAAAGAAGGCGAGTCCTTTTTAGATGTCGTTGGTCCCCTGGGCGTGCCCAGTCATATTGAAAAATTTGGTACCGTCGTTTGTATCGGAGGCGGTGTGGGTGTCGCGCCGGTGTATCCCATCACGAAAGCTTTGAAAAAAGCAGGGAATCGGATCATCTCGATTATTGGAGCTAGAAACAAGGAGATGTTGATCCTCGAAGATGAGATGCGGGCAACCAGTGATGCGCTTTATATCACAACTGACGATGGCTCTTCAGGACATCATGGTTTTGTCACAGAAGAGCTGCAGCGCATGCTCGATGAAGGCGAGAAAATTGATCTCGTCGTCGCAATAGGACCGGCTGTCATGATGCGTTCGGTTGCTGAAACAACCCGAAAGCCGGCAATCAAGACCATTGTGAGTCTGAATTCTCTCATGGTGGACGGAACAGGCATGTGTGGAGGGTGCCGGATTACTATCGGGAATGAGACGAAATTTGTGTGCGTTGACGGCCCTGAATTTGATGCTCATCTGGTCGATTTTGATGAACTCCTCATGCGGTCCGAAATGTATGCCCGCGAGGAGCATCGGGCTATGTGGGACATGGAATGTAAGTTTGCCCAGGCTGAAAAGGCATTGAAAAAGGTGAAAGAACGCGTGCCCATGCCGAAACAGGAAGATAAGCTGCGCGTTAAGAATTTCGATGAAGTGGCCCTGGGCTATACCAGGGAAATGGCCATGCAGGAAGCTTCCCGCTGCTTGGGATGCAAGAAACGCCCCTGTGTTGAAGGATGCCCTGTTGACATTGATATTCCTGAATTTATTGCGCTCATCAAAGAGGGTGACTTCATGGGCGCAATCCATAAAATAAAAGAAAAAAACAGCCTGCCGGCTGTTTGTGGACGGGTTTGTCCCCAGGAAGAACAATGTGAAAAGTTGTGTGTGCTTTCGAAGACAGGACAGCCAATTGCTATTGGCAGGCTGGAACGGTTCGTGGCGGACTACGAGACTGAGCAGGGAGATGTCAGGGTGCCTCAGCTTCCGAAGAAAACTGGCAAACGTGTGGCTTGCGTGGGCGCCGGTCCGGCAGGTTTGACCGTTGCTGGAGAACTTGTTAAATTAGGGCACGATGTGACTGTGTTTGAAGCGCTTCATAAATCGGGCGGTGTGCTGGTTTACGGCATTCCCGAATTCAGGCTACCCAAACGGATCGTCCAGAGGGAAAGCGATTACATCGAAAGATTGGGCGCGGAAATAAAAGTCAGCTACATTGTAGGCAAATCAAGCACTGTCGATGATTTGATGAAAGACGGTTATGATGCGGTCTTTATCGCTACAGGAGCCGGCCTTCCCTATTTTATGAACATCCCGGGTGAAAATTTAAACGGCGTGTATTCGGCAAACGAATTTTTGACGCGGGTTAATCTGATGAAGGCGTACAGGTTTCCGGAATTCGAGACGCCCATCCACATGGGACGCAATATCGCTGTTGTCGGCGGAGGCAATGTGGCGATGGATGCAGCCAGAATCTCTCTGCGATTGGGCGCCGATAATGTCTACCTGATTTACAGGCGTGCCAGAGAACAGATGCCGGCACGCGAAGAAGAGATCGTGAACGCCTTTGAAGAAGGATTGCAGTCCTATCTGTTGAACAATCCTCTGCGTATTTTGGGAAATGAAAAGGGTTGGGTCAAGGGCATCGAATGCATTAAGATGGAACTGGGTGAAGCTGATGCATCGGGACGCAGGCGGCCTGTTCCTATTGAAGGTTCCGAGCATATCATTGATGTGGACATGGTTATTGTGGCTATTGGTCAGGGACCGAATCCCTTGCTTACCACGACAACGCCAGGTCTTGAATTGAACAAATGGGGAAATATCGTCGCTGATGAAGAAACAGGACGGACTTCCAAACGAGGCGTATTCGCTGGCGGTGACATTGTAACCGGCGCTGCGACTGTGATTTTGGCCATGGGAGCAGGGAAAAAGGCTGCTGTCTCCATCGACCAGTATTTGAATGATGGTAAATGGTAGAATTGAACCCGCAGTGAAAGTGCTGTTGCTCCAATGAGATTAGTTCTCTGCAATTATCAATCAGTTTTCCCATTTATGTGATTGATCTTCAAACCACTGGCTCTGCCAGTGGTTCTCGATCCTAAACTTGACGGCAGATACCTGCCTACTTTAAGCCCCCCGGCTCCGCCGGGAGTCTTAAAGCCACCGCCTCTGGCGGTGGATCGTTTACTGCATAGAGGAAACGACATTGCATCTGGCAGAGATTCAACACATTCTTCAGGCTGAGGTTTTAATAAACCAAACTGATCTCAGCATGGATATTCCCAAAGCAATGGCATCTGATCTGATGAGTGATGTGCTATCTTTTTGTGAGCCTGGTTCGCTTCTTCTCACGGGTTTAATAAATTCCCAGGCGGTTCGCACTGCGGATGTCGCTGATGTATCCGCCATCATCTTTGTGCGTGGAAAAAAACCGTCTCATGAAACGATCCAGATGGCAAAAGAAAGGAATATACCACTCCTGACAACTGCTTTCTCGATGTTCAAAGCATGTGGGGATCTCTACAGTCATGGAATGAATATCACGTGAGGTTTGCTGTAGAAATATGATTGACAAAGACCTTTTTAAAAAAAGATTCATCATCAAAGGAGGAGATTATACCGCTGCTGGAGAGGTGTCGGTTGAAATAAAAAATATACTCAAAGATATAGGATTTGATCCCGTGGTCATCCGGCGTCTGGCCATTGCCTCTTATGAAGCCGAGATGAATCTGATCATGTATGGCGTTGAAGGTGAGTTGCAACTTACAGTCAACCCTGATACGATTCATCTCGTTATCGCAGACACAGGACCAGGGATTGAAGATATTGATCGCGCCATGCAGGAAGGATATTCGACAGCCACAGATGAGATGCGTGAAATGGGATTTGGCGCAGGAATGGGCTTGCCGAATATCAGAAAGAACTCAGACGAATTCAAGATTACTTCGGATATTGACAAAGGAACACGGTTGGAGATAACCATTCATTGCCATTCATGAGGAAGTATAATGGCCGAAGACCTCCATTCGATTCGAATCGACGAAGAAAAATGCACAGGGTGTGTCCTTTGCATGAAGGCCTGTCCGACGAAGGCAATTCGCCTGCGGAAGAACAAGGCCGTCATCACGGGAGAACGTTGCGTTGATTGTGGGGAGTGCTACCGCGTATGCCCCCAAAATGCAGTGATCCCTCTGACGACCTCCTTTTCAGATTTGAAACATTATAAATGTACGGTTGCCCTGCCATCAGCGACACTCTATACGCAGTTCGGCTGGGAAGTGATGCCCAATCAGATCCTCCTGGCCCTGCATAAAATTGGTTTCGACCACGTGTACGATGGCGCCTTGATGTGTGAAATGGTCAGTGCCGGAATTGAAGAGCATCTAAAGGTAAAGCCGGAAATCAAACCGAGAATCTCCACCTATTGTCCTGCCGTTATTCGACTCATTACCTCCCTTTATCCCAATTTAACAAACCACCTTTTACCTGTTGAAGCCCCAAGAGAATTAGCGGCGAAACGCCTGCGGAGAGAGATATCCAGGGAAAGAAATATCGCTCCAGATGATATCGGCATTATTCACATCACAGCCTGTCCCGCAAGAATGATTTCCATTCAACGCCCAATTGGCCTCTCAAAATCCTACCTTGACGGGGCGATATCAGTCCGGGATATCTATGGCCGCCTTTTGGATGCGATCAAGGATATCCAGGAGGATGTGATTTTGCATCAATCAAGCGGAGTCGGTTTGGGATGGGCAATCTCCGGTGGCCTCATCAATGGCATCAGTATGGATAATTGCCTGGCTGTCTCCGGAGTGAATGATGTGATTGAGATCCTGGATGATGTTGAATCCGGCAAATTGCGGGATATCGAATATCTGGAATGCCTGATTTGTCCCGATGGTTGTGTCGGTGGTCCCTTGAATGTGGAGAATCGGCATTTTGCCAAAACACGGGCCAAGAGTCTGGTAAAAATGTTTGGTGAAAGAACCAGGGTCAGTCGAAAGATGATCTCTCGTCTTCATCATGAAGGATTCTTTACTATGGAAAAGAAGATCGAAGCGACTCCTTTTCCACCTTTGGATGAAGATCCTGTACGCGCCATTGAGATGCGGAATAGGATGGAAGAGATCATTCCGCAACTTGGCGGCAGACAATGCGGTGCGTGCGGAGCGCCCGATTGTCGGACATTGGCCCGCGATATCGTGCTCAATCAAGCGAAAATGGACGATTGCGTGTTTGTGCACATCGCCAGACACGAGAGGGGAGTCCGATCATGTTGTTGACAGAGATCGTGAAAACGCTGGATCTGGGGATTGCAGCGGGGGAGGATTTACTCGACAGGGAGGTTCGCGGCGGTTACGCCAGCGACATGCTGAGCATGGTGATTGCCAGCGCAAAGAAGGACGACATCTGGCTCACCATTCAAGTCCACCCCAATATTGTGGCTGTCGCTGTGCTGAAGGAACTGGCTGGAATCGTCATGGTCGGTGGGAAAAAGCCTGCAGAAGAGACGCTGGCCAAGGCGCGCAACGAAGGCATTGTCATTCTCACGAGCCCTTTGCCTGCCTATGAGTTGGCGGGCAAGCTCTACGCAGCGGGATTGCGCGGAACGGACTGATGCTCAAGACGGTTTGCGCTGATCTGCACGTGCATACGTGCCTTTCTCCCTGCGGCGAACTGGAAATGACGCCCACGCGCATTGTTCGAACCTGTCTGGAGAGGGAGATAGATGTCATTGCAGTCTGCGACCACAATACGGCTGAGAATGTACGTGGCGTGCGCAAGGCTGCGCAGGGTACGGCTTTAACCGTCCTTGCCGGTATGGAAGTCACCACTGCCGAGGATGTGCATATCCTGGCGATTTTTAATAAAGAGGAGGCGGCAATCCTGTTGCAGCATGATGTGTATAGGCATCTGCTCCCGGGTGAGAACGAGGAAGATATCTTTGGTATTCAGGTCGTAGCTGACGAACACGATGTGGTGCAGCGCATTATCCCGGCACTTTTGATTGGAGGAACAACGATCACTCTGGAAACACTGATCGCACAGATTCACGCGCTTGGCGGACTCTCCATCGCTTCGCACATTGATCGTGAAGCTTTCAGTCTGGCAGGACAGCTGGGTTTGATTCCAGACGGATTACTCCTGGACGCTTTGGAAGTTTCTCTTGCTGGGGATCCTGAAGACGTCCGCAAAAACGTCATGGGTGCGGATACGTTGCCGATCATCTCCTCATCGGATGCGCATCGCGTGAGCGAGATCGGTCAGCGTTGCACCCGGTTTCGCCTCGCTGATCCAACTGTGGAAGAGCTGGCGCTGGCGTTCGCGGAACAGGACAGCCGCACCATCCTTGGCCTGGGGAGCGGTCGATGTTAGAACTCTCCATGCACATTCTGGATATTGCCGAGAATTCCGTAACAGCGGGAGCGCATCGCGTGACCATCAGCGTCAATGAGGATACCGATCATAACACGCTGACCATCGACATATCTGATGACGGCAGAGGGATGGATGACGCGTTTCTTGAAAAAGCGCTTGATCCATTTGTCACCACAAAACCAGGCAAGCGGACAGGTATGGGATTGTCCCTTTTCTCTCAGGCGGCCAGACAGTGCGGCGGGACATTTCACATCGACACCTCACCGGGAAAAGGCACACACATCCATGCAACTTTTCTGCTGGATCACCCCGACCGTCAGCCCCTGGGCGACATGATCGAAACGCTGACCGTTCTGGTCGTAGGGCAACCGGACATTGATTTGACGTACAGCTACATTCATTGCGGCGCCGGTTTTACATGGGACTCGGACTGTATCGCCTGTGAACTGGTTGATCTTCCCAGATATCATCCTGATGTCGCTGCATTCGTCCGGACGTCCCTCGAAAACAAATACACCGCGTTACTGCAGCATGCGGCTCAATCCAAATAAATGAAGAAGGAGGCCTGTTTGAATACTGTTAGTCAAATTGTTGCAAAATATGGCAGGCAAGAGCAGGGACTGATTCCGATGCTTCAAGACATTCAGAAGGCGAAGGGCTATTTGAGTGAGGTCGATCTGATCGAAGTGGCGCGGCAGGTTGAGGTTCCTTTATCACGGCTCTATTCATTGGCCACATTTTACAAAGCGTTTAGTTTGACGCCTCGCGGCAGACATACGATTCAGGTCTGTCTGGGCACGGCATGCCATGTGCGAGGCGGCAACAAGCTTTTAGACAAACTTGAAAGAGATCTCGCGGTCGCCCCGGGAGAAACCACGGATGACGATCGGTTCACTCTTGAGGCTGTCCGTTGCGTGGGGTGCTGTGGGCTTGCGCCCGTCGTGGTGATTGACGAGCGATTTCACGGCAAACTCAATCAGAAAAAAATGGAAAACGTGCTGAAACAGTACGAATAGCAAAGGGGATCAATTTGAAGACCTATCGAACCCATGTATTGGTTTGTGCGGGCACGGCTTGTGTTTCCAACGAATCGCTTGAAATCAAAGAGGCATTTGAAAGCGAAATCAAGAAGCAGGGCTTGGCGGGCGAGGTTCAGGTTATTGGAACCGGATGCAACGGATTTTGCGAACGGGGTCCTGTCGCTGTCATCCAACCGGATGATGTGTTTTACCAGCGCTTGAAACCGAAAGACATCCCGATGCTTGTTGAGGAGCACCTGCTCAAGGGCCGGCCTGTTGAAAAGCTGATGTTTTCGCCTGGCGATGGAAAGAAACCGATTCCCAGGATGATGGATATCGATTTCTTCAAACATCAGATGCTGGTGGTGCTCAGAAATCGGGGGCGCATGGATCCTGAGAACATCAACGAATATATCGCTTTTGACGGGTACGCAGCCCTGGCGAAGGTGTTGACATCCATGAAGCCCGAGCAGGTGATCAATGAGATCAAGACAGCCGGGCTCAGAGGACGGGGCGGCGGCGGATTCCCCACAGCGCTGAAGTGGGAGCGGTGCCGTCATACGATGGGCAAGACCAAGTACCTCGTCTGCAATGCCGATGAAGGCGATCCGGGCGCGTACATGGACAGGTCGATTTGTGAAGCGGATCCCCATGCTGTGCTCGAGGGCATGACCATCGGCGCCTGGGCAATCGGTGCGCAGAAGGGATTCATTTACGTGCGGGACGAATATCCACTGGCAGTGGAACGCATCCGCACCGCCATCAAACAGGCGAAAGCGTATGGCCTTCTCGGCGATGACATCCTGGGCACTGGTTTTTCCTTCCACATCGACGTTGTTCGTGGCGGCGGCGCTTTTGTCTGCGGTGAGGAGACGGCTCTCATGGCTTCCATCGAAGGACAGGTCGGTCGGCCACGGCCACGCCCGCCGTATCCATCCGAAAAAGGCTTGTGGGGCATGCCCACGAATAACAACAATGTGGAGACCTGGGCCAATGTGCCGGTGATCATCCGGCGCGGAGGCAAGTGGTACAGCAGCATTGGCACCAAGCAGAGCCACGGAACAAAGGTGTTCTCTCTGGTTGGCAATGTTAACAATTCGGGTCTGGTCGAAGTGCCTATGGGCACAACGCTTCGAAAGATCGTGTACGATATCGGCGGCGGCATTCCCGGCGGCAAACAATTCAAGGCGGTTCAGAGCGGCGGGCCGTCAGGGGGATGCATTCCCGCTGAATTGATCGATCTGCCTGTTGATTTTGAAGAACTGACCCGGGCCGGCGCTATCATGGGCTCAGGCGGACTCATCGTCATGGATGAAGAAACCTGCATGGTGGACGTGGCTCTCTATTTTGTCTCGTTTCTCGTTGAGGAGTCGTGCGGGAAATGTACACCCTGCCGCGTCGGGCTCCAAAGAATGAAGGAGATCCTTACAGCCATCACTGAAGGCCGGGGAGAAACAGGTGACGTGGAACGGCTGGAGGCGCTGGCCAAGACCATCCAAAACGGCTCACTCTGCGGATTGGGACAATCGGCTCCCAATCCCGTTCTGACGACGATCAAATATTTCCGTCACGAGTACGAGGCGCACATCCGCGACGCAAAATGTCCTGCAGGCGTGTGCAAGGCGCTCATTACATACCGCATCGACGCAGAACAATGCACCGGGTGCGGTGCGTGTTTGAGGGCCTGTCCTGTTACCGCCATTTCCGGTCGGAAAAAAGAGCCGCATACAATCCAGGAATCGCTTTGCACTGCCTGTGGCAGCTGCAAGGAAGTGTGCCAATTTAACGCCATCGTCATTGAGTAGAAAAGGACTGCCAATGCAAATCTCTCTAACCATAGACGGTCAAAGCGTTCGAGTCAAATCCGGCGCAACAGTGCTGGACGCCGCCCGCAAAGCAGGCGTTTCAATCCCGACATTGTGTCACCACGACGCATTCGAACCGGCAGGAAGCTGCCGGCTCTGTATTGTTGAAATTAAAGGGATGCGCGGGTATCCCACAAGTTGCACCACGCCCGCAGCAGAGGGTATGGACGTGCGGACCAACACAAAGATCCTTCAAGATCTGCGGCGGAGCATCCTCGAGCTCACCCTCTCGGAGCATCCCTATACCTGCCTGGTATGCAGTCAGCGTGATGGATGTTCCGATTACCAGGGAACCATCCGCAAGGTGGGCATCACCACGGGTTGTCAGACCTGCCCGAAAAGCGGCGCGTGTGAGCTGCAGACGTTGGTCAAGACGTTGAAACTGGACGACATGTCTTTTCCCATCACGTATCGCAATCTTCCCGTTGAACAGGACGATCCATTCTTCGACAGAGATTACAATCTGTGTGTCCTCTGCGGACGCTGTGTTCGCGTGTGCAACGAGGTCCGTCTCAACGGAACACTCACGTTCAACAACCGGGGGGATAGCACGATTGTTGGCACCGCATTCGGCCGGTCGCATCTGGATACGGGCTGCGCATTTTGCGGCGCGTGTGTGGATGTGTGCCCCACCGGTGCGCTGTACGACAAACGAAGCAAGTGGGAAGCAAATCCCGACACATCTGTCCAATCCATCTGTCCCCATTGCAGCGTCGGATGTTCCGTCATGTTGCATACAGGGAAAGATGGATTGATCTCGACAGCTCCGGGCGCACATGAAGCGGTCAACGACGGCCAGCTTTGTGTCCGTGGACGATTCGGTGTTGTGGATCTGGTGAAGAATCCCAAACGGTTGACCCGGCCGATGATCAAGCGCGACGGGCAGTGGGTCGAAACATCCTGGGATGCGGCGCTTCACCGTATCGCCGAACTCTTTTCTTCTCATCGCGGCGCAGCGTTCGCCAGCATCGCCTCGCCACAGGTCACCAACGAAGACGCGTATGCCTTGCAGAAATTCACCCGTGCGGTCATGCAGAGTCCCAATATCCTCAACGCGTCGTATTTTGCCAGGGACGACCGAGCGGCTGCGAATCTCAAAGCCGGAACGGGACACGCATTCCAAACAACTCTGGATAAGATCTCTGCTCATGATCTCATTGTTGTGTGGGGCGCAGATTTGACGGCAACCCATCCCGTTGTCGCACTCAAGGTGAAGCAGGCACAACGGCGTGGAGCTCAGGTTCAGGTTGTGGATGTGCGTGTCACCGATTTATTTGATTCTGCTGACGAGGCTATTCAGATCAAGCCGGGCGGTCACACCGTCCTTCTGGCAGGTGTGATGCGAAGGCTGATCCAACAAGGTTTATCGGGTCAAGCCGCTGGCGCTGGATGGGATAAAGTTAAGAAGTCCATCAACAGCGCCAATCCTGCGCTGGTTGATCAAGTGTCGGGTGTCGGCTCCGATCTGCTCGAAGATCTGACTGACCGGCTCGAAGCAGCCTCATCACCCCTGTTCCTGTACGGCGCCGGTCTGGCGCTTGAATCGCCGGAAGCTCCGATTGCTCTGGCTAATCTGGCTCTGCTTCTGGGAAATGCCAAAATCCTTCCCGCAGTGGGAGAGAGCAACTGGCGCGGGAGTCTTGAGATGGGATGCCACCCGGCGATGCTCCCCGGCGGACACCCGGTCAAGGACGCCGATGCACGGGCGCGATTCCATCAGGTGTGGGATACATCGATTCCTGCCAAAGCCGGTATAGCCTGGTCAGATTTGCCTGAAACCATCGTTTCTGGAAAACTGAGATGTCTCTACGCCATCGGCGAGATGCCGTCTTTGAAAGGTCTCGACACCCTTGACGGATTGGTTGTTCAGAGCGTGTATGTT
>CAZDVF010000055.1:0-10314 GCA_964508725.1 uncultured bacterium
ATCCGCCACAATCCATCGCGGGATACAGTCTCTGAAACCCGGCCGTCAGAGGCGCGCTTGAGCGTATCGCGCACCGGCACAGCAGGGACCGCAGCCCCGGTTTCTCTTGCTTTCTGGACTATGGATTCGATGAGCGGACAGTTCACAAAAGGCCGCACACCATCGTGAATCAGCACGATCTCGGTGTTTGACGGAAGGTTGTCCAGACCGGCGCGGACCGAATCTTGCCTGCGGGCGCCTCCGGCTGTGACACTCCGGATCTTTTGGATTCCCCACCGCACGATCAACTCTTGAGTGTGTGAAACGGCGTCCGGCGGCACAATGAGGACGATATCATCGACAGCGTCACATCTGTCAAACACAGCGAGAGTGTAAGATAGGATTGGCCTGTTTCGGATTTCCAGAAACTGCTTGGGTACAGCGCCACCCATCCGGCGGCCGAATCCCGCAGCGGGAATGATCGCGACGACGTTCCTACGATTGGAGGACAACAGATCCCCCCGTCACTTGATCAGCATGGCGTCGCCGTACGAGAAGAAGCGGTATTTCTCGCGGATGGCCTTGCGATAGGCCTTGAAAATCAGATCGCGTCCGCCAAAAGCACAGACCAGCATGAGCAGTGTGGATGCAGGCATATGAAAATTGGTCAGCAGGATGTCAACAATTTTAAAATCATAGGGTGGATAGATGAACTTGTCAGTCCAGCCGCTGTCAGGTTTGACATGTCCATCGGTGGTGACGACGGTTTCAAGTACACGTACCACAGTGGTACCCACCGCGATAACACGGCCGCCGCTGTCTTTAACCTGATTGATGGCCTCGGCAGAGGTCTCGGACACTTCAAAGTATTCTGAATCCATCTTGTGACGGGTCAGGTCTTCAACAACGATGGGACGAAACGTGCCCAGACCCACGTGGAGCAAGAGCGGCACAATTTTAGCGCCCTTGTGTTCAATCTTTTTAATTATTTTTTTATCAAAATGAAGCCCTGCCGTGGGAGCTGCCACAGCGCCGCGCGTTTTGGCGAAAATCGACTGGTACCTGTCTTTGTCAACATTCTCCGCATCCCGTTTGATATAAGGCGGAAGCGGCACCTTCCCAATCTTTTCGATAATCTCGTTGAAATCTTTTTCGTATGAAAAACGGACAACGCGCCCGCCAGAGACGGTATTATCAACCACTTCACAGTTAATGAGGCCGCCGATGTTCAATTTATTCCCGACACGGACCTTGCGCGCAGGACGGACGAGCACTTCCCAGAGATCCTTCTCAAGTTCTCTGAGCAGAAAGATCTCAACTTCCGCATTGGTCTTGTCCTTGATACCCATGAGCCGGGCAGGAAAGACCTTGGTCTCGTTGACCACAAGACAGTCACCCTCTTGAATATAATCAAGAATCTCTTTGAATTGATGGTCCTCGATATCCTGCTGTTCTTTGTCCAAAACCATTAAACGGCTGTCGCCCCGCTTCTTCGAAGGGTACTGGGCAACCAGTTTCTCGGGAACCGTATACTTGAAATCGGAAAGCTTCATCTGACTCTCCTTGAGAATGAGTGGATTTCATACAATGCAGTCAGCGTTGCGAACCAGTCAAAACAACCTTTCCTGAGCTGATCCGCCAGGGGCAACCCCCAGTGTTCGATAGGCCAGATCGGTGGCCGTCCGGCCTCGCGGCGTCCGTTTTAAAAAACCTTCCTGGATTAAAAACGGCTCGTAAATTTCCTCAATGGTGCCGCTTTCCTCCCCCACGGCCACAGCCAGGGTAGTAAGCCCTACTGGCCCGCCGTCAAATTTCTCGATGAGAAACGAGAGGATCCGTTTGTCCATCTCATCCAGGCCGTGACAGTCCACATCCAGCCGTTCGAGAGATCGAATCGCGATATCGCGGGTTACGCGGCCATCTCCCTCTACCTGTGCAAAATCACGAATCCGCCGAAGCAACCGGTTGGCTACCCGGGGCGTGCCACGGGCGCGTATGGCGATTTCACTGATGCCCATCTCATCTGTCTCCACCTCGAGGAGGCGGGCAGAACGCATGAGGATCTGCGCCAACTCGTCAGGCTGATAGTAATCCAGCCGGCTGACAACCCCGAATCGGCTGCGCATGGGCGCAGTTAACAGACCCGCCCGGGTTGTGGCGCCAATCAGTGTAAATTTTGGTAAATCAAGGCAAATGCTCCGGGCATGAGGACCACGGTCTATGACAATATCCAGCCTGAAATCTTCCATGGCCGGATAGAGATACTCTTCGACCACCACATTCAGCCGGTGAATCTCATCGATAAACAGCACATCACCGGGACCCAGATTGGTCAGAATGCCCGCCAGATCGCCTGGACGCTCGAGAGCCGGACCTGTTGTGCACTTGATCTCGGAACCCAGCTCGTGGGCCAGAATGTGAGCCAGTGTCGTCTTGCCCAGACCTGGAGGCCCGTAGAGCAAAACGTGATCCAGCGCTTCGCTCCGCTGTTTGGCCGCCTGGATAAACACACGCAGATTGGACACAATCTTCTCTTGACCGACGAACTCATCCAGCCGAGCAGGACGCAAGCTGAGGTCAAACACCAGTTCGTCTTCAAGCGGTTTCGGATCTGTGATGCGATCATCAGTCATGTACTGTCATTTCCGATGGATGCGGGTGTCTATAACACTTATCCAATCATTATCCAATCTGGATTGTTTCAAAAAAAGAGGATAGGAAACCGGCGCCCCTTTCAGATCAAGAGATTGAGCAAAGAGACGGCAATGTCATATTCGCCGGACATGATGAGCAAGATCAGGCTAAATGGATTGCAGAGCCCTGCGGACTATCTCTTCAACTGGCAGCTTCTGATCGCGCTCAAGAATCATCTTCGTCACAATTTCTGCTTTGGTCTGTTTATATCCCAGAGAGACGAGGGCCAAGACAGCTTCTTCTTCAACGGGTGAAGAGAATACTTTCGACTCAACGCTGTCGTCTGTGCTGAAACCAATTTTCTCCTTGAGCTCTAAAATAAGCCGCTCGGCTGTTTTCTTGCCAATGCCTGGCGCTTTGGTCAATCGTGTAATATCCTGACTGCGAATAGCCTCCCTGAAAGCTTCTACCGATATTCCTGAAAGAATCGACTGAGCCGAACTGGGACCAATACCTGAAACCGAAATCAATAATTCAAACAAACTTCGCTCTTCTTTGGTGGCGAATCCAAAAAGTTGCAGGATGTCTTCGCGTGCGTGAAGATGCGTCCACAGATGCATCTCTTGACCCACCTCACCAAGAGCACGGTAACTGGAAAGGGGAATGCGAAGCCGAAAACCCACACCACCTGTCTCAATGACAGCGTCTGTGGGTGTTTTACTGGCGAGCTTGCCTCGAAGAAATGCAATCATATCAGTTTTGACGTAACCGGAATTTGATTACCCGTATTCCGCAGTCCGTGGCAAAGTGCCACGGCTAATGCATCCGCCGCATCCTCCTCAAGATTTTCAGGAGGAAGCGCCAATAGTTGTGATATCATCCACATGACCTGCCGCTTCGACGCTCCGCCCTTGCCAACAACAGCTTGCTTGATCTCGCGCGGCGCATACTCTGAAATCACATGGCCCCTGTTCACCGCAGCAAGGAGAATAACACCGCGTGCATGTCCCAGCCGAAGTGTCGTCTTGGCGTTCTGTGTAACATAAACCTCTTCTACGGCAACCACGTCGGGCATTGTTCGCAGTAGAAGTTCAGTCGTGGCATCACTGATCAGCTTGAGACGCTGGGGAAAGGGCAGTTTTCGCTCAATACGGATACATCCATAATCGTTGGAATGATACCGACGCCCGTCAAGGAGGACCAAACCATATCCCACCACAAGCGTTCCGGGATCAATTCCCAGAATGCGCATGACTCGCTCGCTTCCTGTCTATGAGGCTTCCTCAATGTCAAAATTCGAATAGACCTTCTGCACATCGTCCGACTCTTCCAAGGCCTCCATCAACTTCATAATGGTCTCGGCGTGATTGCCTTCGAGTTTGACCGATGTTTTGGGAATCATGGTTATTTCGGCCGATGCAATTGGAATTCCGTGTGTATCAAGTCCCTCTTTAACAGTGATAAACTGTTCCGGCGAACTGAAGATCTCATAATAATCTTCATCGGACGTCATGTCATCAGCGCCGGCTTCGATAATAATTTCCATCAATTTGTCTTCATCGCACACCGATCGTTCGACAGCAATCATCCCGCGTTTTTCAAACATCCATGACACACAACCCGATTCACCCAGGTTGCCCTGATACTTGGTTAAAAGGTGGCGAACTTCCGAGGTCGTCCGGTTATTGTTGTCTGTGAGCGTATCAATCATGATGGCGACACCACCTGGACCGTATCCCTCGTAAGTCTTCTCTTCGTAGACAACACCTGGAAGTTCACCCGTGCCTTTCTTGATAGCCTTTTCGATGTTGGCGCTGGGCATATTGGCTGCCTTGGCCGCAGCAACGGCCGTCCTCAGACGCGGATTGGCGCTTTCGTCACCTCCACCCTGTCTTGCAGAAGTGATAATCTCTCGGATGAGTTTGGTAAACACTTTTCCGCGCGCTGCGTCCGCCTTCTCCTTCTTGCGTTTGATGGTGCTCCATTTGGAATGACCAGACATTCCCCTCTCCTAAACCGTTAAACACGCGGTAAATTTAATCATTTTTTTACCTTTTTCCAAGGGCAAAATCTGTTAGTGTCTCATAAAAAAACGGTATCTCATGATAAAACGGATACCGTATGGGATTCTTGGTTAAAGAATTGAGTTGCTGCGCCAGGCACCGAACAATGATCACATGGTAAAACTGTATCAAATTTCAATATAAAAAACTGAAAATGGATCAGTCTGCCATCAACCATTCACTGTAAACAGTTATCATCGCTGCCGATAAATCCGAGAGGGCACAATCCAGGCATCGCTAAAACCCTTGCGTAATGCTTCTTCACGCAAAGTTTCAGCCTGCTGTTTGGCCTTGCAATCACCAATACGTAACTTGTAAAGAGATCCGTCCAATTCAAGATACACATCAACTTGCGTAAATTTAAAAATAGCCTCTTTTCGAGCCTCTCTCGCCTCTTCTGCATTAACCGTAGCCAGAAGTTGAACCCGATAGCCCTGAACCATCTCTCCTTCATCTACATCGGAAAGAACAACTGTGGAGTCTTCGATCGGCTTTGCCGGCTCTTTGCTTGTTTGAGTTTCTTTCAGCGTCGGATGGATAGTGATGTCGTCATCATCCAGCGTAAGTGGATCAAAATCTTCAACATAGTCACGCCGGCTATCCCCAGTATGCTCATCCTGCCCAGGCACGGATGTGTTCCTCTGGGTGCCAGCGCAGGAAAGAAACCACAGAACTGAAACAATCAAAATGCTGGTCAATCGCAGCATGGTATATCCTTTTTTCTATTTAGAAGTGCCATTAACATAATATACGAAATCACAAATCACGCTACAAGCATATTTTTCTTAATGTCATTGGACAACTGATGCTAAGCGTTCCAATCGAAAAATGAGTTGACAATCTCTGGATTTATGTGTTATATTGGATTCAACCACAAGAAAATCGAAAAACATAGGCCAATTTGTCGAAAGGAGGTGACGTTGATCCTTTGGAGGAACGGATTTCTGATCGACAAGCGACGACACAACTTGCGGGAGGAAAGGAAAATGAAAAATCGTTTAACCATCATCATCACGATTCTACTGCTGGCCGCACTGTCTACATCGGCCATCGCAAGCAACGGGACACAAATTGGTACTATCGGTGCAAAGGCCATCTCGATGGCCAGCTGTTTTCGCGGTCTGGCCGATGACTGGAGCGCTGCATACTTTAATCCAGCCGGATTGGTTCAACTGAATGGTAAACTGATTCTCGGTGCATCCATGGGACTGATCATGCCGAGGGGAAGCTACACGCCATACGCCTACCCGGCTACAACCCTTCCCTCTGCAGGATTGTATACCAATCAAAGGGATGCAGTTGATCGTAATTTCTTTGTTCCGTCCTTTGGCCTTTTCTACAAACCGTCGGATAACCTGATTTTTGGCGTTGCTGTTTACGCGCCCTTTGGTCTGGGAACGGAATGGGATCTCTATCACATTCCCGATGGCTACGGCAATGCCAACGCCATGTCGAAGCAGAACGAACATTACAGCGACCACCAAGTCATCAACATTCAGCCGACGATAGCGATTAAAGTGTCGGACAGAATTTCAGTCGGCCTGGGCCTCTCATACATTTGGGGCAAGATGGTGCTCGACCAGGTCAAGGCGGTCCCGCATCCCATTCTGGATCCCGCATATCAGCAGATTTACGCCGCCCTGGGTCCGCTGCAGGCAACCCACTACCGGTTTTACGCGGAAAACCAGTTGGAAGGCGACGGAACAAGCTTCGGAGCCAACCTGGGTATCCTCATTAAAATGTCGGATAAATTGTCACTTGGCGTTTCGGGACGCTACGCCTCGGATCTCAAACTCAAAGGCAACTTGACCCAGACATACGGATTCCCTCTGGATGCCGCCAAAATCCAGACCTTGCAACAACTCCAAGCACTCGGGGTAATCACCGCGGAAGAGTCTCTACAGCTTCAGGCCCTCTTCTCAGGCCAGACCATCACCGCGATTGACGACGCCGAAGCAGAGGCCAGCCTGCCCCTGCCCATGACCCTGGGCGCCGGCCTGGCTTACAAGGCATCGGATCGACTGACCTTGACGGCCGATGCATCGTGGACAAATTGGGCATCATGGGACATCATCGCACTCAAGGGCGATGGATTCGACGACCTCGAAATGAAAGAAAACTGGGTCAACACGCTGGAGATCGGCGGCGGATTTGAACTCTTGGCAATGAATAGGGTCAATAAGCAATTCTTTGTACGAGGCGGATTCTACACGGTTGACACACCGGTACCCAACGCCACCATCTCCCCGACGATTCTCGACCCCAACCGACGTTTTGTTGTTACCGGCGGATTTGGTTTGAACATGGGCAAGGTCAAAATCAACCTGTCTGGCGAATATGTGATGTTCAACGAGAAAGATATTCCAGCCGCTTCCTATGTGTTTGACAATTCAGCAATCGCTGAAAACTACGCGGGAGTTTACAACTTCAACGCTTTGGTGATTTCCCTCGACACACAGATCTCCCTTCACTAAGAAACCATCCCTGCAAAAAACAAAGCCCCGGCCGAAATAGGTCGGGGCTTTACTGCAGGTTATGGATCTCTCTCTCATCTTTCGGATTCAGAATTTCAGTAGGGGCAAGGCATGCCTTGCCCCTACATGCGTTTCCGTCTGGACAAGAAAGATCCCGTCGATTGAATCGTGCGTCCCCTGGATTGTACGCTCCATCATAATGGAGCGTACAATCCAATCCATCGCTTCAGATACGTCATCCTCTCGTACTGGGGAGAAAAACCTACCGCATGAGAATCATCTTCCGCCGCAGAGAGCCGGTCTTGCTGCGTATCTGGATGATGTAGGTGCCCGAGGGAACGTCGTGCCCGGTATCGTTTCGTCCATCCCACATCACATCAAAAGCGCCCGGACCCATGTTCCGATCCAGAAGGAGACGAACGAGACGACCGCGTACATCGAAAACCTCCATTCGAATGTCTGCCTGCTCAGGCAGTTCGTACCGGATGCGCGTCACAGCGTTAAACGGATTTGGCACATTCTGGTGCAGGGTAAACGTGTGCGGCAAAATATTGGTGGACCATGCAACATCTGTTGAAAAATCGATCACCCGCCGCTCCGTACTCCAACGATCCAATCCCTGCTTGTCTTCAGCCTTGACCCGCCAGTACTGCATTCCATTTAAAAATCCACGTTCCAGAAGCAGCGTCGTGTCTGATTGTGTGAGTATCCGCATGATACCGCCATTTGCGAACGTGCTGTCAGCGCCCAGGTAGAATTCGTATGTGATGGCGTCGTCTGCGTCCACGTTCAAGGATTGATTCCACAGAAAAGTAATCCGGCTTGTTGATGATCCGATCACTGCATTGTCTTCCGGTAAAAGCAGTGCAAACGGTTCCGGTGGATCGTTCACAGAGGTGACTTCTACGTGGATGATCGTTGAATCGGCCAGTCCCCACGGATCTGCCGCCCGGACCACCAGATCTTCCGATCCCCACCAGTTTGTCTCTGGTATAAATCGAAGAGTGCTGTCATCCAACACTTTAGTCAGTGTAAAATGGTCGGCTTCCACTAGCATGTAATCCAAATTCACCAGAGGATCGTTGCCGTCGATCAGCCAGGCGCCCAAACCGGAGAATGGGAAAACAAGGGGTACATCCTCCTCTATGGTCGTATCGGGGAATGAAGAAAAAATCGGTGGAAAGATGGTGGATGTGGTGAAGTTGGCCGTAATCTGTTTCGGACGGTTCATGGTCACGTTGGCGGGATTGGCGTCTCCGGACAGGTCGCCGGTCCAGCCGGTGAAAGTAAAATTGGTATCTCTTTCTGTCGCCGTCACCTGAACAACCACTGTTGTATCGTACCACGATCCTGTCGGTGAATTGGACACGTGACCGCCGTACCAGGGATTGACTGTCGCATCGAGTCGGAACTGGGAGATCCAGTGGGCCTGTTGTGTGACAGGTCCGTTAACCATGACGTGGATGGCACTGGTCGCGCTTTCCACTGCATCGGCTCCCTCGCCGGTCCAGCCGGTGAAACGATGACGGATGTTCACTGTGTCCTGGACGAGGCTATCGATGGATACGTCCACACCGGTTCCGGACACGAACCAGCCAGCCCCTTCGGGTTCGCCGAAATCGGAGAGAATCCGAAGATTGTATTCCACATCAAAAAAAGCTGTCAGTGTCAAGGGTGTATCAACGATAGCGATCTGATGATTGGCCGCACACGAATCACTCCAGCGGTTGAAGACATAGCGAACCTGATCGGCTGTCTGTTGGGGCGCTGGAACACCCAGTGTATGCTGCTGGCCCGGCAGCCAGTAAAACCGCTGGGGACCGGAGAAGGTATCGCCGTCAGCTGTGAAAAATCGGCCCGGCGGATCGGTTTGCACCACCACATCGCCCGGCTCAAAATGGGCTGTCAGGTTCCTCGGTTTTCGGATGGTCAGTGACAGCGGATTGGCTGCGGATGTGGTGTCTCCTGTCCAGCCGGTGAATCCGTAACCGCTGTCAGTATTGGCCTGGGCAGTCAGTTCGATGGACGCACCGTCAGAAAGCCAATTCCCGGGCGGGGCAACAGGCGCGACTGTACCGCCTTCGGCTGGACTGACGGCTGTGGCAATCCAGCATTCATGCTGCCAGCCTGCCGCCTGGGTGACAGGCTCGGACATGACAACTGTGGTGTTGGCGTTGGGACCCGTGTAAGATCCCTGGCCCGTGCCGGTCCATCCAGTGAAACGGTATCGGCTGGTTTCGTCCTGGATCACCACACTGTCAACAGTCACGGCGACTGTACTGTCTGCAACATGCCATCCCGAATCCGTGTGTGATCCGTAATCTGAGACGACCGTCAGATAGTACTGGGTTAGCCACTCTGCTGTTTCTGAAAGAGGTTCGGTCATGATGACCGATGCCGATGTGTCCGGGCCGGTGTACGCGCCTGCACCACTGCCCTTCCACCCGGTGAAGAGATGGCGTGTTCCCTCTCCGCCTGACACCTGAGACGCCACACTGAACGCGGCCGTGTCGCCAGACACATACCAGCCCCCGCCGGTCGGTGCGCCCAGGGCGGACGTCACTGTGAGAAAGTAATGCGTCTCCCAGTTGACGGTCTGGACGACAGGGCCATCCATCGTGACTTGAACCATGTGATTCGTGGAGGTCCGGGAGCCCTCGCCCTGGCCGGTCCACGAGAGAAACTGGAGCCGGTGACCCGGTCCGACATTCACCTGATGGGGAGCTGTCAGCGATACAGTGGATCCGGCATCATACCACCCGCTTAGTGTGTCCAAATCGGTTTGGGAGTCCACTTCAAGCCAGTGAGAGACTCGCCAGACAATTTTCTGTGTGATGGGACCGTTCATGTGTACCGTGGCCCTGAGTGAATCACCGGTGTACGCGCCTTCGCCTTCGCCTTCCCACCCGAGAAAGGTCCAGCGGGTCGTGCCCAGATCGTCGAGCACCACGCTGTCAGCAGAAATCGTGACACGGGTTCCGGGGAAATAATACCCTGCGCCAATTGGACTGGCTGACACGCCACCTGTATCAATGACCAGCGGATAGCGAAGCGTGTACACGCCGATGTCGGCGCGGCTGCCATCGAAATCTTTGGGTCCGTCTGGATGACCGCGATCAATACACGGAGATCCGGGGCTCAGGTTAAAATTGCCTTCAGAAGGA
>CAZDVF010000056.1:0-10298 GCA_964508725.1 uncultured bacterium
AAGCCTCACTTGACTTTGTCGCAGAATCCGGCTATCTTTGGTTTTGTGGCCTGACATTTTGCAGTTGGTCAGTGATTTTAACGGTTACAAAGCGTTCATTGACTTTTGGGAGAAGCCCTTTTCTTTTGAAGAAAGGGGCGCAAAGAAGCCGCCTTTTTGCAGGCCTTTTATCTTTTTTTCGAGAACTGAATTCGTCATTTAGAACGTCCTCCCTTCTTCCACCTGTTCGCATCCCGATTCATCGGGAAACGCCCACTCCTTTTGTCATCATTGCACCTTTCGTAAAACTTCGGCTGACAAAAAGGCGAACCCCATCCCTTCCAAAATCAATGATTGAGATAAGGGGAACTTGATGATTTCTTTAAAGCGGCACGAACCGCTCCTGACACCCGAATCCGACGTCCGAACCCGGATTCAGGCACTCCAGTCCACTCTGCAGAAAAAAGAAATCCACCTGGCGTGGTTCGATCATCCGGCGGATCTGGCCTATTTCACTGGTTCAGCGCAGAAGGCGACGCTGCTCGTTCCGGCTGAAGGCGATCCTCTCTACTTTGTGAAGAAGGGTGTTCAGCGAGCGGTGTTTGAATCCCCCCTGAATGTGCAGCCGTTCCCCGGGCGCAAGGGGCTGGCCGGCATCCTCTTCAACATGCTGAAACCGAACGCCAAGCTCGGATTTTCGCTGGATGTCACGAGCGCGGGGACTTACGTCTGGCTCACGCACAGCCTGCCGGACGTCCCGATTTCCGATATCAGTCTGGATGTGCGGACGCAGCGGGCTGTGAAGAGTCCCTGGGAGATTGAACAGATCGCGGCTGCAGCAGCCAGCGCTGATCAGCTCTTTGAAGAGGCGCCCGACCTCATCCGGCCGGGCATGACCGAACTGGAACTCAGCGGGGCCATTGAGGCCCGGATGCGCGCGTCAGGGCACGGGGGTGTCATGCGCATTCGCGGGCAGGGGGCCGACCTGGTGATTCTCACGGTGGTGTCGGGCGACGCGGCGCTCTATCCTACAAATTTTGACGGACCCTCGGGCGGGGAAGGCCCCTTTCCATCGGCTCCGGCTGGAGCGGGATGGAAACGAATCCAAAAGGGTGAAACTGTCCTGGTCGACATGGTGACGTCGCACAACGGCTATTTTTCGGATCAGACGCGGATCTTTTTTCTTGGCGGGCAGGTTCCTGAACTTGTCCAGCAGACCCATACATTCTGTCTCAAAGTCCTCCAAAAACTGGAAGAGGCATTCCGCCCCGGACAGATTTGTTCCGACATCTACAACACCGTGGACAGATGGGCGGCGGATCACAATCCGCCCGAAGGATTCATGGGTTTCGGCGAGAACCGGGTCAAATTCTTCGGCCACGGCGTGGGCCTGGAACTGGACGAATTTCCCATCATTGCTGACCGAATGGACCTGGCTCTTGCGCCGGGCATGGTGATCGCTGCGGAGCCCAAGGCCTACCTGCCTGGCGTGGGCGGTGTGGGCGTGGAGAACACCTACGTGATCACAGACAGCGGATGCAAGTCTCTCGGCACGAAGCCGCTAGAAATTGTTCCAATCGCGTGAGGTGAAAAGTATGGACGTGGTCTTTATCATCCTGTTGTGGATATTTCTAATCGCCGGCGTGGCTGTGATTCTTTTCGGCGTGGCAGGCACGTTCGTCATTGTGGGCGCGTCGCTGGTCTACGGACTTGTGACTGGATTCGAGACCATCTCGCTGCCTTTTGTGGGGCTGCTTCTGGGTCTGGCCCTTGCAGTGGAGCTGGTTGAAGAGCTGCTCAGCGGTGTGATGGCCAAACGGTACGGCGGGACAAAGTGGGCCGTGGCCGGCGCCATTGTCGGCGGATTGGTTGGCGCAGTGCTGGGCACGCCGGTTGCGCCGGTTCTGGGCACGCTGCTGGGGGGATTTCTGGGCGCGTTCGGCGGGGCCACGCTGCTGGAGTGGCTGCACACGTCCGATCTCAGGCGGGCAGCTCGCGTCGGCGTGGGCGCGTTTTTCGGCGCTGTGGGAGGGAAGATCACCAAGATTCTGGTCGCGGTGATCATGGTGGTGCTGGTGGGGATTCGGCTGTTCGGGTAAAAATGGTGTTTGTAATATGTTTGATTATCTCCAGATTGTTGAACTTGAAACAGTGATAAGTTTACAAGGGAATTCCGGAATTTGATGCGTATCTATCATCACCAAAAAAGACATATTGTCCTGGTTGTTCGCAACCTCATCATCTCAGGGCTGGTCGTTCTGGCGTCGATAACGGTCCATGCGCAGACGCGAAACACGTCCGGCGCACTGACCATCGCCCGGCTCAAGTACGGCGGCGGTGGAGACTGGTATAACGATCCCACGGCAGTGCCCAATCTGTGCCGGTTTCTCAGGGCGCAGGCCGGGATTGACGTGTCTGAAGAGGAAGCCCAGGTTACAATTATGGACGAAGCGCTGTTTGCGCATCCGATCCTCTTCATGACCGGGCATGGACGCATCCGCCTGACTGACGCCGAAGCCAAACGGCTGCGGACCTACCTTCTGGGCGGCGGTTTTCTATACGCAGACGACGACTACGGCATGGATCCCTTTTTCCGCGCGATGATGGACCAGGTTTTCCCGGATCGCGACTTGGTGGAGCTGCCCTTCTCCCACGGGATCTACTCCATCCACTTTCGGTTTGCGAGCGGGCTGCCAAAGATCCACGAGCATGACGACAAGGCGCCGAGAGGTTTCGGCATCTTTGACGACGACGGTCGGCTGGCTGTGTTCTACACGGTGGAGACCAACCTGTCGGACGGATGGGCCGACGCAGACGTGCACAACGATCCACCGGAAGTGCGGGAGGCAGCGCTCCGGATGGGCGCGAACGTTATCATCTGGGCGCTGCTTCATTGAGCGGTTGATCCATTGCTGGAACGGAGGGAGACTTCATCCAAAGTAATGCAGGGATTAAGGCGGGATTTTCCTGATGATCCAGCCAGTTGGAATATCATCCATGAGTTAAGATGACAAGCCGTGCGGTTTTCTAAAGGCGGCACTATGATCACATCCGGTATGAGGATTTTCGTTTGCTGCACATTTATGTCGATGCTGATGCGTGCCCGGTCAAACAGGAAGTGTATCGCGTGGCAAGCCGATACAGCCTCGGTGTCACGCTGGTCGCCAACACCTGGATGCGCACTCCGAATGCACAGCGGGTGACGCTCAAAGTGGTCGATGACGGATTGGATGCAGCCGATGACTGGATTGCCGAACACGTGCAACCTCACGATATCGTGGTCACAGCTGACATTCCTCTTGCGAGCCGTTGCCTGAAAAAGGATGCACGCGCCATTGGTCCGACCGGGAAACCGTTCACGGAAGAGAATATCGGTGAGGCTGTTGCGACGCGAGATTTGTTGTCAGATCTCCGGAGTGCAGGAACGATTACGGGCGGGCCTCCGCCGCTGGCAAAGCGAGACAGATCACGATTTCTTCAAAAACTGGACGACATGATTCAAGCAATCCGTCGTCAGCATTCGCTTATGTAGGGCGATCCGGATTGTCTGGCGATGAGATGTGAACAGAACCAATTTGACGCTTCGGAGTATGATATCATGTCTGGATCCAGCTTCAAGAAAGCGTCGCATGACGAGAACTGAACTGGCATATTCCGAGATTTGTGCGAGACTGCACAGGCTACGCCAACGAGAGAAGACCGTCCGTTTGGGCGCGGGCGCGATGGGGTGGTTGTCCCTTCTGCTGACAGTGGGATTTGTCCTGGTTCTCGTGGAGAGCCTCTTCCGCTTTCCACCGGCAGTCCGCTTGGCGCTGGTGTGTGTCTTTGCCCTCTTTGCAATCATACTATTTTTCCTCCTGATTGTCTGTCCCCTGTTCTCGCTTCTCTTCCGGAAACAAGAACCGGACGATGACACCCTGGCCCTGCGCGCGGGGCAGGCCTTCCCTGAAGTGCGCGACCGGCTGGCAGACGGCATGCAGGTCTACCGGTCAGCGATGACAGGAGCAAGTTCCACGTCTGCTTCACTGGCGCAAGCGGCACTGGCGTCTGTTGCAGATGCGGTCCGATCTCTTGATTTCACGGCCATCGTCTCCAAGCGCAGTTTGGTCCTGCGTGGACGCATCCTTGCCGGAGTCGCAGCGGTCATCCTCCTCTCTTCCATCATCTTTTCGGGTGGACTCTCGGGCGGACTGGTTCGCATGCGGTATCCTCACCAAAGATACATTGTGCCGCCGCCGTTCCAGCTGACAGTCCTCCCGGGCGACACGACAGCCGTTCTGGGAAGCGATGTGACGATCACGGTCCGCGGAGAGGGTAACGTTCCTGAATCAATGATCCTCTCGTTTCAGGAAGAAGGCGCGCCAGACCGCGATGTGACGCTCCGACGCCCTTTTACCCACACACTTGCCGCCATCCGACGCAACACGGCGTACCATGTCCGCGCGGGCGGTGTGGAAACATCCCGATATCGCATTACGGTGGTGGAGCGGCCCATGGTCCGCACATTACAGGTGGAGCTCACGCCTCCGGCCTACGCGAAACTGGGAAGGCAGGTTCTTGAATCCAACATGGGAGACGTGGATGCGCTCAAGGGTACGCGGGTTGACCTGACTGTCCGTTCGAGCAAGGCCCTCGATACAGCGGTTCTCCGATTCGACGAAGGGAGCGCCCGGCCCATGACGGTTGACGGATGCAAAGCGGACGTCCGTTTCGCAGCGCAGCGCGACGACCGTTACCGTGTGGCCTTGACCGACACGGCGGGTCTGGACAACGCCGATCCCGTCACTTACACGGTGCGTGTGCGGCCAGATCTCGATCCGGTCGCGCGCATTCTTTTCCCCGCTCAAAATGTGGACCTGGACGAGTCCATGTCTCTGTCCCTGACCCTGGAGGCAGAGGATGATTACGGCATCTCGCGGGCCGGTCTCGAATACGCGATCCACTCCGGCGGTGAAGCCGACACATCCGCGTCGGAGCTGTCCTTCCACACTCTCGATCTGGAGCCGGGAGAACCTGACCGCGTCCTCCTGAACACAGAGTGGGAACTGACCGATCTGGGCCTATTTCCCGAGGACGTGGTCGCGTACACGTTTGTGGTGTGGGACAACGACCGCGTGTCGGGCCCGAAATCCGCGCGAAGCCGAACGTTCACGGTCCGGTTTCCCTCCATGGCCGAGATTTTCGAAGAGGTCGACGCCGAGCAGTCCAGTCAAACGGAGAGCCTCACAGACATGGCCGGGGAAGGACGCGAACTCCAGGATGCGCTGGAGCAAATCTCCCAGGAGATGATGGCCGGCCGCGAGCTGGAGTGGGAAGACAAGAAGAACCTGGAAGCCTTGACAGAAACCCGGCAACGGATGCAGGAGGAGGTTGACGCGCTCAAGGCGCGCATGGACGACCTGGTGGACCGGATGGAACGGCATGATCTGGTCAGTGACGAGACGCTGGAAAAGTACGCGGAGCTGCAGGCGATCTACGAAGAGATGGCGTCTTCCGAACTTGCAGAGGCGCTCCGCAAGCTGCAGGACGCCATGCAGCAGATCAGCCAGGAAGCTCTGCAAAAGGCCGTGGAGCAGTTCAAGCTGAATCAGGAGAGCTTCCTCAAATCGATCGAGCGGACGATTTCTCTGCTCAAGCGGATTCAGATCGAGCAGAAGGCCGACGAGCTGGTCCGCCGCACGCAAGATCTGATGACGCGTCAGGAGACGGTCAACGAAGCGCTCCCCCAGGCGGATGACGAAACGCTGTCCGACCTCGCGCAGGACGAACAGGGAATCAAGGCTGACACCGAAGCGCTCCGCCGCGAGATGGACAACCTCCTTGCCAAGATGCAGGAGGCGCCAGACATGCCGACCTCTGCACTGACTGATGCCATGCAGCACATGGACCAGAAAGATTTGCCCGGACAACTGTCCCAGGCGCAGGCAGCCATGCAGCAGGGGCGTCAGAACCAGGCCGCCAGCGCGGGCCGGGGCGCGCAGCAGACCATGACATCTCTCTTCGACATGCTCCAGGCTTTGCAGAAACAGCTCAAGGAGGACCAGAAGGAGAAGATGGTCCGGGCGCTCCGGCGGATTTCCGGCCGGCTGCTGCAATTGTCCGACACACAGGAGGCGCTGGCTGACAGCTCCCAAAACAGTGAAATGGATCGCATGTTGACCGGCCAGCAGCAACTTGCCATCCTGACCGGTTTGAATCAAGTCGCCGATTCTCTGGTCACGCTGTCGCACCAGACCTTTTTCGTCACACCTGCCATGGGGCGGGCCATCGGAGAAACCCAGGCCCGGATGCAGCAGGCGTTGCAAGTGATTGGACAGGGCAGGAGCGCGGTCCTGTTTCAGAGCCAGAAAGGCGCGGTGGGCGGTTTGAACCGAACGGTCATGGCCATCCAGGATGCGATGGACCGCATGTCCAACTCCCAATCGGGACTGGGTATGGAGCAGTTCTTCATGCAAATGGAGCAGTTGGCCCAGCAGCAGGCGGCCATCAATCAGCAGACGCTTGAGATGATGCGGCAAGGGCAGCTCTCCCTCGAGCAGCAGGCGGCCATGACGCGGCTGGCCGCTGAACAGCAGGCGGTCCGCAAGGCGCTGCGCGAGCTGGCCCAGGAATTTGGGGGACGCTCGGAGATCCTTGGACGTTTGGACCAGATGGCGCGGGACATGGAGGAGGTCATCCGCAACTTCGAAACAAACCAGATCAGCCGCGAGACCATCCAGCGGCAGGAGCGCATCCTGTCCCGTCTTCTGGATGCCCAGCGATCGATGCGCCAGCGGGATCTGAGTAAAAAACGACAGGCGCGCACCGGCAGGGAGATTGTTCGCGGAAGTCCGCCAGAATTATCCGACCGGATGCAGACACTCTCCGAGCAGCTTCGCCGCGATATCCTGCGTCTGGCCAAGGAGGGATACACCGAGCCGTACCAGGCGCTCATCCGCCAGTACTTTGAGGCGCTGGCCCGAGAGGCGCGGGCACAAACACAAGAGAGACCATGATTTGTAAGGATCAACATTCGTTCAACAAGAGACGCCCTTTATGTTCCGCAGTTGTCCATTTTTTGGCGGCGGGACTTTTTCTGACCTGTTCCGCGTCAGCCCAGGATCTGAATCAACAGATCCGACGCGCGCGACAACTGGATCGGTCCGGCCGGCGGCAGGAGGCGCTGGAGGCGTACGAATCGCTCTACGCGCAAGAGCCGGACAATCTTGTGATTTTCAACAACCTGCTGGATCTGTGCATCCGAGGGCAGCATTTGGAACGCGCCCGCGGCATCACCGAGATTCGACGTCAGAAATATCCGAACGATCCCAATCTTGAAGTGGCTCTTGCCCGGATTGACTTTAAAATGGGTCGGCAGGATGCGGCCCTGACGCGCTGGCGCGCACTGGTGGAGAAGCATCCCGAGCAATCGTCTGTATACCAGCTTGTGGCAGGATCGATGATTCAGGAGCGGCTGCTGGATGATGCGGTGGAGATTTATCTGTTGGGACGGAAGCGCATCGGAAAGGACGATCTCTTTGTGTTCAACCTGGCCAGTCTCTACGGCGCGCTGATTCAGTACGGGAAGGCAACCGAAGAATTGCTCCGCTATTTTAAAATCCATCCCCAGCAAGTCGAGTTCATTCAGCGGGAGCTGTTACGCTATCCCAACACCGACAATGTGGTCCGCCAGGTGGAAGATAAGATCCGCAGCGCTATTGCGAAACAGCCTGACAATGCTGGGCTCAAGCAGCTCCTGGTGGGCCTCTACGTCCGATCGCACCAGCACGAGAAGGCCTTTGCTGTGACGCGGGAGATGGAGGAGCTGACCGAGCCGAAGAAGAAGGGGGAGGCGCTGTTTCGCCTGGCCCAGACAGCTTTCCGTGAAAGCGCATCGGATGTGACCGAGAAAGCGTATCGCGAAATCCTTGACACCTGTCCCGATTTTGGTGAGGCGGATCGCGTGCGGTTCGGCCTGGCCCGGGCCCTGGAGGCGCAGGGGAAGTCCCGCGAGGCTGTTGAGAATTATCGGGATGTGGCCCGTTTTTTCCCTGTCAGCGCCCTGGCTGCGCAGGCCTTGTTCCGCAAGGGTTTGCTGGAGCGGGACATGCTCCGTGATTCCGGCGCGGCTGCGCAAACCTTTCGCCAGCTTGTCTCCAGCTATTCAGAAACCAAAGAGGGGAAGGAGGCGCGACTCGCGCTGGGCGCATGTCTTGTCCTGGCCGGTGACGTGCCGGCGGCCGGGACGCTGTACAGCGAAGCCGTGGAAGTGTTCCGCAGCGCGCAGGATCCCCTCTGGCTGACAGCGTTGGTCCGTCTTGCTGATGCGGCCTATTTGCAGGGCCGGTTCGAGGAGGCGCTTGATCACCTGAAAGCGCTGAATCCTAAATCGGTAAACAATCCTTTGTCGGAGTTGCCCGACATCAACGATGGCTTGGCGCTGCGCCTGCTGGTCCAGGAACACAATGCGCGCGTCCCGGAGCTTCTGCAGATTCTGGCGCGGTCCGACCTGCTGGCCCGCCGGGGGGAAACCGGTCCGGCCCTTGCGGCGCTGGACAGTATTGTCACGGCCCGGCCCGATGATCCGATCACTGCCGAAGCCCTCTTCCGGAAAGGATCGCTTCTCATCTCCGTCGGACAAATGCGGGAAAGTCTGTCTGCATTCGATTCGCTCCTGATCCGGTTTCCGGCCCACCTTTTGGCAGACCGGGCGCTGGAGAGATCGGGGTGGATTCTGGAGACAACAGGTCAGACGCGCGAGGCTGTCCAAAGGTACGAAATGTTGTTGACCGACTATCCACAAAGTTTTTTAGTCGAGGATGTGCGCCGGCGCATCCGCGGTCTTGAGAAGGAGGTTCCATGATGCGGTCTCTTCGCCTGCTATTATTAGTCCTCCTGCCCACGCTGATCCTCCACGCCCAGAAGATTTTAATCCCCATGGATCTTTCGCAGACGGATCATCTCAAGGCCTACGGCGTGGCTTTCTGGACTTTGGAGCGGGGCGTCAACGTCGAGTGGCTGCTCAACTATTGCGGCGGATCGTTCATGACCGGGGCCGATGAGAATGTGATCCGTCAGTGCCGGTTGCGGGGCGTGCGTTACGAATTGCTGAACGGCGCGGCCATGGCCGAGGCATACCGGACCATTGAAGAGGGCAACATGGATGTGGTGCTGCTCGAAAAGGCGCCGGCCATTGCCGTGTATACGCCGCCCAACAAGCAGCCGTGGGACGACGCTGTGACCCTTGCGTTGACCTACGCCGAGATTCCCTACGAAACATTGTGGGATGAACAGGTGCTCCGCGGCGAGCTGGACCGGTACGACTGGCTGCATTTGCATCACGAGGACTTTACAGGTCAGTACGGCAAGTTCTACGCCAATTACCACAATTCCGCGTGGTACATCGAACAGCAGCAGTTTTTTGAGGCCGAGGCCAGGCGATTGGGATTCCAGAAAGTCTCGCGCCTGAAACTGGCGGTGGCGAAAGTCATCAAGGAGTATGTCTTGCGGGGCGGATTTCTCTTTGCCATGTGCTCGGCAACCGATTCGTATGATATCGCCCTGGCTGCAGAGGGAACGGATATCTGCGACGCCGTCTTTGACGGCGATCCGGTGGCCCCAGACTTCGCATCCAAACTCGATTTTGGTCAGTGCCTGGCTTTCGAAGGTTTCCGGCTTTACACCCATCCCTCCGTCTACGAGTTCTCCGACATTGACACCACGCCCCTGGACCGGACGACCGCAGCCCGGGCCGTGGATGACTATTTCTCGCTGTTCGAGTTTTCGGCCAAGTATGATCCGGTTCCCACCATGCTGACGCAGAATCACGCTTCGGTGATTCACTGCTTCATGGGCCAGACCACGGGATTTCGAAAAGGCCTGGTGAAAAAGTCCATCGTCATCATGGCGGAGAAGGCTGAAACCGACGAGGTGAACTATATCCACGGCAATGCGGGCAAGGGCACGTTCACGTTTCTGGGAGGGCATGATCCCGAGGACTACCAGCATTTTGTGGGTGATCCGCCCACAGACCTGGCCCTGCACAAAAACTCGCCGGGATACCGGCTGATCCTCAACAACATTCTTTTTCCCGCTGCAAAAAAGAAGAAGCAGAAGACGTGAGAGACGTATCCTCCCGGGGGTTTGAACCCTCCGGAGGGTGTGCTGACTCCAAAAACTGTTTGCATAAGTCCTTTCCCCTCCGTACATTTCTGGCATGCTCAGGGAATTGACAATCCATACGCGGGCACGCGCCGAAATGGTCCTCATCGATGATCAGGTACGGTCCGTTGTCGCTGAAAGTGGAATCCGCGAGGGGCTCTGTATTCTCTGGGTGCCGC
>CAZDVF010000057.1:0-10275 GCA_964508725.1 uncultured bacterium
GTCCAGTTTAGGATCGAGAACCACTGGCAGAGCCAGTGGTTTGAAGATCAATCAATATGACTGCGCCCCTTCGGAGGACAAATCTTTGGGAATGTTTTGGATGAGGAGCATGCGAACTCTAATCCATCAATTCAGTTGAATAGGTTCCATCATCCTGCTTGATCAGCTTCTCGAGCCTGTTTTCGGCCTCATTCAACCGACGGGTGCAAGTATGGACCAGCTCCATGCCCTCTTCAAATGCTTTGACTGACGCCTCGAGGGTCATATCGCCTTGTTCAAGCATGTCGGTGATCGCCTCCAGCCGCTTGAAGGCATCCTCAAAAGTTGGTTCACTCTGTTTCTTCTGGCTCATGTAACGGCCCTTCCAGATCGTTTACAACGCCCCGAATCGCGCCCTCGTAAAACCGGACGCGGATCGCGTCGCGACGCGTTAATGCGGATGCCGACGTCACAACAGCGCCGTCGCTCAGCCTAGTCGTGATGCTGTACCCTCTTTTAAGAACAGCATGAGGATTGAGAGCCTGCAACCGATTTTCCGATTTTTGTACACGGGCCTGCCAGCGTTCCAGGTTGCGGGATAGGATTCTCTCGCACCGCTTGGACAGATCGTCCAGACGCAGATGTTGTTCACGAACACGATCAAGAGGCCGGCGAAATCCATAGCTTACTGTGATGGACTCAATACGTTCCCGCGATTGATGCATGCGTTCACGCAGGGTCTGAATCGATTGGGATCGCCATCCTTCCAGCATCTGAAGGAGCTCAAGTCGATCTCGCACCACCAGTTCCGCCGCCGCAGAAGGTGTTGGTGCCCGAACATCAGCCACAAAATCGGCGATAGAATAATCGATCGCGTGTCCAACGGCTGAAATAATGGGAATAGCCGAATTGTGTATAGCGCGCGCCACCCGTTCTTCGTTGAACGGCCAGAGATCTTCCAGCGAACCTCCTCCTCGTCCGAGGATGATAACGTCAGGTTCACTAAAAATATTCATCGCGTCAATGGCCTCTGCAATCTCTTCAGCCGCTCCATCGCCCTGAACACGGACAGGGGCAAGAACAAGCCGAACCGACGGAAACCGTCTGGCGATGACACTTCGGATATCACGAATGACCGCTCCGGTCGGTGACGTAATAATTCCGATGCAACGGGGAAACAGCGGCAACGACTTCTTGCAGTCTGAATCGAAAAGACCCTCATCTGCAAGCCGCTGTTTCAAAGCTTCGAAGGCCATCTGCATCTCACCAATACCGGCCGGTACGATCCGTTCAAGATCGAGCTGGTATTTGCCCTGCCGTTCATAGACTGACAGGCTGCCAAGTACACGGACTTTCATGCCATCATCAGGACGAAACAACAGAGACTGATTCCGGCCGCGCCACATGACACAGGCTATTTGAGCCTCGGCATCCTTCAGTGTAAAATAGAGATGTCCTGATGTGTGACGTTTTAAGTTGGAAACTTCGCCTTCGACCCAGACAGGAGGGAAAGCTTCCTCTATGGCCCACTTGACTTCCCGGGTGATCTGGGATACTGAATAAACCCTCCTTTCGGAGGGTTTTGTCAAGCGGTCATCACATTCAAAGGCATTGTCTATCATCTCAATTTCTTTTTATGCCGATTCTTACGCAGTCGCTTTTTACGTTTGTGCGTGGCAATCTTATGACGTTTTCGCTTTTTACCACTGGGCAATACGCATCCCTCCTTCCTCTATGTCGATCGTAAAAGTCTATCGATATCTGTAAACATATCCGTTTGCGTTTGACTTGTTTTAGAAATAAATTGACCTGTCTCCTGCATCCTCGCAGAAACTGCTGCTTTGAGCTGAGGTGACGGTTTAAAGTCAGGGACAATACGATGGGGAATGACCATCATCTTGCCTGTTTTGGGATTTGGCACATGTTTTTCCTGCCGCTCTCGCAAACAAAAAGAACCAAATCCGCGAAGTTCAACACGCTCGCCGTTTTGCAGTGCATAACTGACTGTTGCAATAAATCCGTCAATCACGGCAGCCGTTTCGACTTTGGTTAAGCCCGTTCCTTTAGAAATCACATCCACTATATCGGCCTTCGTCATCGTGACCCCCTCGCTGACTGAAGCAAAATGAACCGGCCTCATGATCCAATGCTATATTTCAATGCTATACCACTCAAGCCTCGAACCATTCCCTCGATTCTCTGAAACAACAGATCAAACAGTGTCAGACTTCGACGCCGCTCTTTCACAATGACAGGATCACCAGCAATCCCTCCGACCTCGGCGGCAATACGAATGGCTGTCTCGTAATCACCCAACACATCTACAAGCCCTGCTTCATAAGCCTGGTTTCCCGTAAAGACGCGTCCATCTGCAAGACTGAAGACTTGATCGCTGGATAAGCCGCGCTCTTCTGCTACAACACCAACAAACTGCTGAAATGCATCGTCGACAAAGGATTGAAAATACTTTTGATCCGCCGACGTCAGATCTCTGTAGGGTGATCCTGAATCCTTGTAACGGCCGGACTTGACAATCGTGTAATGAATGCCAACCTTGTTCAGCAGCTCCTCAATGTTGGGCAATTCCATGATCACGCCGATGCTGCCTGTCGTCGTTCCTGGATTAGCCACAATCGTATCAGCACCGCAGGCCACATAATAACCGCCAGAAGCCGCGACACTACCCATCGAGACAATAACCGGCTTGCCTTCATCACGCACACGACGAACAGTCTCATAAATTTCCTGCGACGCGGCAACGCCGCCACCGGGACTCTCAATTCGGAAAACAATCGCCTTGACCGAGCCATGCTTACTGTATTCCTTGAACTGACGGACAATGTGCCGAGCGTCATAAATCGGACCCAACAGCTCAACAACCGCGACCTTATCACCCCGTGAGGTCAGTGTGACGCCGTCATACTGCTGCTTCTGTGAAAGATATGCAACCAGAATAAAAATAAGAAGCAACGTGATGCCAGCTACTGAGAGGCCGATAATCCAATCTCGATGCCGCGACATGGTACTCTCTTTATCCCCTAAAATATCGGATTCTTTTTCAATTTTTTATTATAATTAAAATTTCTTTTAAAGTCAACCGTAAAACCAACAACCGATCATTGGTTCACCTAAACTTCGGAATCGAATATCCGCCATAATGTGCAAATAATTGTAAATTGAAAGTGAAAAAGACTGCGGATGGTTGGAACTGATATCCTAATTGTGTGATAGAAGGTGCTGAAAAATGGCCAGAAAGGAAAGGGCGAGACAGCATACCCGACGTGTCTACAGAATAGATCTCGAGCTTGCTTCTTGCACAAAACGCGGGAGTAAACGATGTAGGCAGGTATCTGCCGTCCAGTTTAGGATCGAGAACCACTAGCTGAGCTAGTGGTTTGAAGATCAATCAAAACAACATCTTATTGGACATCTCTATGATATAGTGGGAATTAGAGGGGATAACGATGCTCTTAAAACGTTCATCGAATTGACATGGATGGATCGCGGGTAACAAGCCGTTAAATAATCAATGTCTTGCCGGTTTCTTTTTTGATGACGGCTTTCCGTGAAACATCAGGGCCACCGGAAGCTGCAGACAATCGGATTCGAATCACCGCATCTGGACCGTCTTCATCCATCAGATCAATGGTTGCACCTACCATTTCAAACAGCCCGCAACAGATCTTCCAACCGATTCCTTCGGATGGATCGGGTGCATCCTTATCACTTGAAAACGGATAAAAAGCCCGATCTATATGAGTCAAAAGATCACGACTGTCTTTCAATTTCAATTCAACTAGAATGTGCTCGTTGAGCACCCTTGATAAAACGCTAAATTCAAACATCTCGGAATTTTCGACAGACCGGAAAGCCGCAAGAAAAAGAGGGCCCAACATCGTAGAAAAATCACGGCCGAGACCGTACACCATGGGCATATCCGGAGATAAAGTGGTTCGAGCCACAAAGCGATCAGTATCAGTCAGTGATTCCAGGTAATAAAGCTCCTGCATAATCATGTCGTTCAGGTCCCAGCTGGATGACGTTGCGCTCAGATCTCGCTCGTTTTTTGAGGCAAGTGTCTGGAGCATCTTGCGATTGACCGCCCATGATCGAAACACCTCGCTAAAACGCTCTTCCTGTTCCGGATGAGATTTTCTCAAAGACTGAACCATTTTCATAGCCTGGTTCAGCGGAGTGAAAGCCGTCCGATAAAGATTCTGCTGTACCCGGGCTGTCTCAAGCACCTGGTTTTGCAGATATCCCCGCATTTCGGTTAATTTCTCATTGCCGTGTATCTCTTTCTGTCGTTGAATATCACGGCCGACGAATAAGACCAATCGCTGTCCCCCAAAATGGATCCAGCGCCCATTCATCTCAAGCCACACAATGTTTCCATTCTTGTTTTTCCATTTCTCCTCATATCGGCAAACACCATTATCCAGCCAGGCGCCTTGATTATCCTCATCCACAGAGTCGTCTACCCGCAGATCATTCAGGGCCATATCCTTCAGTTCATTTCGGCTATAACCAGAAAAAAGACATGTTGCCTCGTTGAACAACAAAAACCGGCCATCAAGTGTGGTCACAAAAATAGCATCATTGGCATGCTCAACCAGGAGCTGATATTTTTTCTTCGATCGGGTTAGCGCTGTCTGAATTTTGTCTAAATTCTTGGCTAAAGAGAATTTCTCCTCTTTCAATTTTTCAAGGCGCTGGCGTTCCCTGCCGCTCAATAAACCCATTAAGGGACCGATGAGAAAAAAAAGAATCCAGACGATATCCAGATTACCAAAACGTATAAGTACGACACGGACATTGATTCCCACCATCAAGCCCGTAATTGATCCGATAATGAGATTCTGATAGACCACCCCCACTCTTGCCTTCATGGGACTCATAAAAGACTCCTTTTCGTCAAGCTCACCACAGCATCCTCCAAAAGACCACCATACCAAAGACGACACTGAGTAAAATCGACCTGATAGGCATTTTTTACCTGCAACCCATCCATGAAATGGAAAAAACAGGCAAAAAAATCGCACAAATGGCTGTCCTGCAGGAAAATACAAGAACCGTGCCACCAAACAGGATCTCTGAACAACAAACGCAACCACTTTTTCCCTTGATTTTTAGTCCAATAGGTCGTAGACTATAACACGAAAAATGAAAGGAGCTTGCTTTGATCACGCCTCTCTTCGTCCGGCGTACCGGAGATGATCCCAATGCCCGTGTTCTGCAACAACAACTGGTCACTGAAGGATTTAAAATCACTGGTGTATCCATCGAGAAAGTCTTCAGACTTGAAGGCATTGACGAGAACCAGGCTGCCCGGCTGACACCTCTGTTTTGCCACCCCCAAGCGGAGAAGATTTCTGTCCGATCCATGCTGGATAAATCTCAGGGACCGATCGTGGAAATCGGTTATCAGCGCGCTGTTACCGATCCTGAACTGCCCAGCATCATGCGCGGAGCCCATGCATTAGATGTCACAGATCTGGTCTGGGTGCGCCTGGCCCACCGGTATCAGTTTCACGGTGCGGACGACGCAACAGCGCGCCGCATCGCTGAACGCCACCTCTACAATCCGCAGGTGCAGGTCATCATTGCGCCAGATGAGATCTGGGACACGCTTCGCCCGCAGGGAGAGGCTGGGCCAGTGGAGACCATTCCCATCGTGGGGATGTCGGACGCCGAGCTGGAGTCGCTCAGTGAGAATCGGCGCCTCTTCTTGACATCCGATCAGATGCGGGCGCTCCAGTCCATTGCGCGGGACATGGGACGTGATCTCACTGATGCAGAAATCGAAATGTTTGCCCAGACCTGGTCTGACCACTGCTTCCACACCACGTGGAAGAGCCTCGGCCTGCTTCAGGCATTGTGGAATGCGACGACGGATATCGATCACCCTCTCGTGCTTTCCGTTTTTGAGGACAACGCCGGCGCCATGGCCTTCTACGACGGCTGGGCCCTGACCATCAAGGGCGAAACCCATAACTCGCCAACGGCTGTCAGTCCCTACGGAGGCATCGCCACAAAGCACGGCGGCGTGATCCGCGACACGCTGGGATGCGGCCAGGGCGCCAAACCCATCGGCGGCAGCACGGTCATGGGCCTGGGTGATCCGCGCATGGCATGGGACGACGTGCCCAAAGGCGCGCTCCATCCCCAAACCATTTTGGCGGACGCCATTCGCGGCACATCCGACTACACAAATCCCATGGGCATCCCCATGATGTTCTCGGTCTACCAGTTCCACGCCGGATACACGGGCAAGTGCTTCGCTCTGGGGCACTCCATCGGATTTGTGCCGGCGGACCGGGCACAAAAAGGGCATCCCAAACCAGGTGATCTGGCCATCCTCATTGGCGGTAAAACCGGACGCGACGGGCTCCACGGCGCCACGGTCAGTTCCTCGTCCATGACCAGCGAGACCCATGTTGTGGACGCAGCCCACGTTCAGATCGGTCACCCCATTGAAGAGCGCAAATTCATGGAAGCCATTCCCGTGCTGCGTGACGCCGATTGTCTGCGCGCTGTCACGGACCTGGGCGCTGCGGGGCTGTCATCGGCCGCCGGAGAGATGGGTTCGGAGACCGGGGTATGGATTAACCTGGCCCGCGTACCCCTCAAGACAAGCGGCATGCGCCCGTGGGAAATCTGGATTTCCGAGAGTCAGGAGCGGATGCTCCTCTGTGTGCCGCCTGAGAAAGTGGACGAGGCCCTCAGGCTGCTGGAGCGGTACGAAGTCCCTGCTTCTGTGATCGGACTCTTTACACAAACAGGACAGTGTCAGGTCGTGTTCGACGAGACGACAGACGCGGATCCCAGGAGTCTGTCGAATCCGCCGCCCCTGTCAGGCCAGACCGTGTTAAATCTTGATTTTCTCACCCTCCGCAAGGGATGCCCCCTGCCCCAAATCGATATCGGGCAAGCGGAATCGAAATCCGACGAGATGGACACTCCGATTTTACGGACAGAAAAAGAGTGGACCGATGCTATCCACAACGTGCTGGAGCATCTCAATGTGTGTGACCAGTCGACCGCCGGAACCCGGTTTGACAATACTGTCCAGGGTATTGTGGCGATTGGACCCTACGGCGGCAAGGATAAACGCATGCCCAACGACATCTGGGCCGCTACGCCCATTTACGGCAAACCACACGCCGTGGTCACATCGCTGGGTTTTAATCCTCTGTTCGGGGACGTGGATCCCGCGGGTATGGCCCGCCTGATGATGATCGAAGCCATCTCGAAACAGGTCGCCGTGGGTGTCGATCCCGCTGAGATCGTGCTCTGCGACAATTTCTACACGCCGCGGATCAACGCCGCGATTGCGCGAGATTTGAAGGGTATGGTTACAGCCTGCTGTGAATTGTCACGGCAACTGGGGACGCCCTTCATCAGCGGCAAGGACAGTTCCAGCGGCACATTTATCGGAAAGGACGGCAGCCGTCTCGACATCCCCCCCACCCTGGCTGTGATGGCCATGGGCCGCATGCCCGACATCCGGCGGCACACACCCAAGCCCTGGCAGCAGGAGGACTCAGTTCTCATGCTGGTTGGACCTGTGTCCGGCGCGCTGGGCGGATCGGTACTTCTCGACACCCGCGGTATCCGCGGGACGACACTCCCAAATCCGGATGCGAACACCCTGAAAGTGTTCTGGGAAAATTATCGGACGGTTCAAACAGATGGCCTGATCCTCTCGGCCAGCGCTATTGCTGCTGGAGGACTCATCCGGCGTCTCTTCGAGTCATCCCTGGGCGCAAAACTTGGCTGCACAGTGGACCTCACTCTCTTGTGTGAAAAACTCGGTGGATCTGCCGAAACAGCCCTGTTCGGTGAGATGATCGGCGCCATGTTGGTTGAGGTCGATCCAACCGATACGGATGCGGTTCAGGAGAGCCTGAGTGGAATCATTATTGGGCGCACAACCAATAAAAGGAACATCCAAATCAAAGGACTTGACGTGGATATCAACTTGCCAATGACTGAACTGATCGATGCCTGGGGAATCCCGTTCAGGGAGGTCGTAGGATGACCAAACCCAGAGTCAACATCCTGTACGCCCCGGGAACCAACTGTCATGTCGAGCTGGCAGAAGCTTTTCGTCTCGCCGGCGGAGATCCTGTCTTCATCCATCTAACAGAAGATCTTCTGGGCGGGCGCAAACGACTGATGGACTGTGATATCTTAGCACTGCCCGGTGGTTGGTCATTCGGAGATCATATCGCAGGTGGACGTATCGTATCTGTGGACCTGCTCTGCCGGGCCAAGGATCAGCTTCAGGAAATTCAAGAGAAAGGGATTCCGGTTCTCGGCGTATGTAACGGATTTCAGATTCTGATGGACACCGGGCTTCTGCCCGGAGGCGGTGAATTGGGACCGTCTCCGGCGCGGCTGGACCGGAACGGATCGGCTGTGTTCGAGAGCCGCTGGATCACCCTGCACGTCGAGGCTGTTGACAGCATCTGGACGCGGGGATTGGCTGGTCAAGCGCTCTGCATGCCTGTAGCCCACGGCGAAGGCCGGCTCCTCCTGCCCGATGATTTCGATGATAACCGGACGGTTTTTCGGTACAGCCCACCGCCCGGAACCACAAACTATCCAGCCAATCCCAATGCCTCTCCCGATGGACGGGCCGGCATCTGCGACGTCACAGGACGCATTGCAGGCCTCATGCCTCATCCGGAGCGGGCGATCTATCCGTGGCTGGGTTCAAATGATGGAATCAAAATCTTTCGCTCGGGCGTGGATGCAGTGAGGTGAATCTGCCAGCGCTCGCTAACCCCGTGGCTTGCCGCGGGATTAGCGAGCGAATATGAAAAGATGTTTTTCCTTACAGATGAAGATTCCCCGCCGCCTGCCTTGGGCAGGCAGGCGGCGGGGAGCTTCAATAGTTCTCAGCCTACAGTCTTCGAATCCCAGTAATACACTATCCAGCATCTGTCGCTAAATAGGGAGGCCCAATCAGTGTCTCCTTATTATCAAGAAATTGGACAGTAAAATCCTACAACAAAATTTTCAGCTTGGTCCCCATCACATTGGTATCCTGCCACAAGACATCCCTGTCATCGCGCTGCAGCATGGCGTAGATTTCCATCCCGATCTGTTTTTGGATCTTACCCCTGAGCCCCACATAAATCCTGTAGCGGACAATCTCTTTTTGATTGAGATGGATAAATATTTCTTCTGTCAGGTAGGGCTGAATTTGGAATGAGGTGATGTTGACGGGAGGCGTGATGGTCAATGCATTCCGATACGTCTGACTGTTCTCTTTCTCCCTGAACATCCTGAATTCGAACCGGTTTCGGTCTTTGAACGAAAAGGAGCCCAGTTTCCAGGAAGCCGTGACATCAACATGGGGGCGCTGCTCCTCAATCCAGAGACCGCCACTCTTTACGTAACTATGCTTGTAATTGGCTTGCACGAAAAGCCAGGGTGTGATTGCAGTACCGATACCCAGAATCGTCCGGTAGAAGTACCGCTCGGACATATCATCCCTGTTGCGGAGCTCTTCCTCAAAATAGATCTTCCAGCGGCCGAAAAGCCGTCCCTCCACGCTCACCCGCGGCCAGAACTGCCAGTCCCCGTCATCCGATCCGAATCCGTTGTGCCACCAGACAGTAACCAGAGCAAGGAACAACAAAATCTTCCATCTTTGCATTGCCATCTTCCTATTCAAGGCATCAAATGAATGCGTGATCAAAATACAACATCCAGCATCAAATATCAAGAGTAAACGATGGCAGGTATCTGCCGTCCAGTTTAGGATCGAGAACCACTATCTGAGCTAGTGGTTTGAAGATCAATCAAATATCTAAATCCTGTATTTTACCGGAACAAAACACGGCTTATCTCTTGACAATCATCCAGTGAAAGTGTATACTAATCAATACACCAATTTGGGAATAAAACGCTCAATGCAAAAGCGATTTCAAAGAACGCACGCCGTCTTCCACTTCATCGGCCAGCTGATGCTGATCGTCAGCCTGCTACTCCTGCTGCCTCTGGTTGCGCATATCTTCTACTGGAACATGCACGGCGACGGATGGAACACGATTCTCGCATTTATCATACCAGCTCTCGCAACGTGCGCATTTGGATTGCTTCTCAAATGTCTTTTCAAACCATCATCCGTTGGCATCACCGGCGCCATGCTCATCTGCGGTCTGAGCTGGATCTTCATCTCGGCAGTCGGTGCACTTCCTTATGTTTTGGGTATCGGTCCCGGTTATCTGAACGCCTTCTTCGAAGCCATGAGCGGTTTCCCGACCACGGGTATTACAGTGTACA
>CAZDVF010000058.1:0-1619 GCA_964508725.1 uncultured bacterium
AAGAGCGGCCCCCCAAACTGGTTTTCCTGGGGTGAACGGCGGACAATGCGAGACGTGGCAATGCTTACCACCGTTGGCAGGATTTCTTTCGATACCACGGTGAAGGCTTTCCCGGTTTGTTGGAGATCAATAAGGGCCTGGGAAACCGGTTCTGAGCTGCCCAACCGGACAGGATCGTCGTCCGCCCTCGAGGCGAAGCCGTTGGGAATCCAGTGAAAATTCGAGGCGAAAAGGATTCCCGCAACAACACCGATGAATATCAATCCCCCGGTAGACCACAAACGTGTTCTGGATGAGCGCATGGCATAATCCTCCAAATTATAAAATTGTCATGTCAGTCTCTGGCGCCGCGGAGCAGCACTAACCGAACAAGATGGAGCAGCGCAACGGCCGTGGCAGCCACATAAGTCAGGGCGGCAGCATTTAAAACTTTTTGGGCTTGTCCCACTTCGCTTTGGTGCAAAAGGCCCCGCTCTCGTAAAAGAACGAGGGCTCTGGCGCTGGCGTTGAATTCAACCGGCAGTGTAACGAGCTGAAAAAAGACAGCAGCGGCAAAGAGAATGATTCCCAAATCCATGAGCTTGGGTGCGGTGAAAAGAAAACCGACAAAGAAAAGAGGAAACGCCAGGGATGATCCAATGTTAGCAACAGGGAAGATGCTCTGACGAACCTGAAAGGCTGTGTAGGCTTTATGATGCTGGATGGCATGCCCAACCTCGTGCGCTGCCACACTCAGTGCGGCGACAGACTTGCTCTGCGCAATGGAGGCTGAAAGCCGAAGCCGCTTGGTTCGTGGATCGTAATGATCGCTTAAAGTACCGCCCGCCTCTTCAATTTCAACATCACCAATACCGCTGTCACTGAGCAAGCGCTGTGCAACAGCGTAACCCGTCAGACCAGAAGCAGCAGGAACCTTGCTGTATTTGGCGAAAGTGCTCTTCACACGGTGCTGCGCCCACAAGGCCAGCACGATCGCTGGAATGAGCAGAATCATCGTGGAATCAAAAAACAGAAACGGCATGGTCATCAACTCCAATCTAATACATTTTGCGATGAGACGGCATCGTTAAAACACAGGACTTCTACGATACATCAACTAAAAAGTTCCTCGCACAACGAAAGGAGTCTGCAAACAGAAAATTAAAAATGGAGGGCGATCGAGATGCCGCTTGACGTGGTGCTGAGATTGATCTTTCCGATGGGGACTTTCACTTCCAAAGGGCGGAGGGCCACATAAAAGGAGCCGACGCTGAATAGCCCCGACACGATGCTCCATGCCAGGGCCTTTTTCGACTGGTCATCGAGATAAGTATAATCCTGACCTTGTCCAGGAAGATCATCAATCGCTTGTTCGGCCTGCGTCTTCTTATCCTGGTATTCCCGATATTTTCCCAGGGCGTAGGCGCCCGTCGCAATTCCCAAAACAACAAAAGGGAGGAATGGCCGTCGGACCTCCAGATAATAACTCATCCCTTCCTCGAAGTCCAACACCTTGTTATCTCGGTAGATCCTTGCGATGCTGTCTTTGGGAATGAGAATCACATTCCCTTCGGCCGTACGGACCACGAAACCCCGGTCGATGATTCTCACCACCGTTCCGTTGTAACGGCGGTTGTTTT
>CAZDVF010000058.1:1629-10243 GCA_964508725.1 uncultured bacterium
CGGCAACAAGTTGTGAAACAAAGCAGACACAGAGGATGATCGAAATCAGACGCTTCACGTTGTGTTCCTTCCCACCTTGGTTACAGGAGTGGCTCTACAGGATGTGTTTTTGCAGAAATCATGCCACCAGGTCAGGAATACATCCATTAGTTTTCCTTGAAGAGCAAGACCATGATCCGCCGGTTATAGTACCGCCCGATGGGTGAAGAATTGTCTCCCAGAAGAAGCTCACTCCGACCTTTCAGTTTGACGGTCAAAGGTTCTTTTTCTCCAAATCCGGCAGGCTCTGAAACGCGACGCAAAATACTCTGGTATTGATCGGGATAGACCGCTCTGATACGGTCTCTAAAGGCATTGCTGAACCGACGGGCCCTTTGCAGCGACAGCCGCTCATTCACAGCATCGGATCCGATGGCGCAGGCATGACCCTCAAATCGGACACGCATGTTGGGATTTTCGGCCAGTTCATCAGCCAGATCCATCAAGCGATCCCAATAGAACTGGTAGACCGGTTCAGTCTGGTTGAACTTGGCCGAACCGAAAATCTCACGCCTGCGAACAGTAATCACCTCATCAAGATAGATGGAATCTGGTCGCGTTCGAAACGTCCGGTCCAGCTGATCGGTAAGGACAAGAGCATAATCATGCCAGCGGTCTCTGGGAAGGGGACGGCCGCTGCTGTTAGTCGCATGCCATGAGATATCTCCCCTCAATTCCTGCCCGTTGACTAATTCGTCAGTTTGGACATGAATGTCGCTGGATTCACCATTGACTCGCCAGGTTTCGATACCGCCGGGCGAATGGACATTCACGGCAAATCCGACACCATTGCGGACCGTGGTGTCAACAGCGACTCTGTGCGGACCAAAAATCGTATATTCGTCGGGACGATCGACCGAGAAAGTAACGACCCGGTTTTGCTGGGCAGCCCACTCGGCATCCTGAGGATCTGGTGGACGGCGTCCCTGCCCCAATACTTTCAGGGGATGATTGGACACCACATCAAGCTGTGACCGCGGAACACCCAAATCAAGCAGCTCCTGTCGGACGTTTTCAGCACGCTGATCAGCCAACGCCGGATCCTTTTCATTGCTCAGTGCATCAATAGCTCCAAAAAGATGCAGCTGGATACTCGGATTTGCTTTGAGCCGATCAGAGAGTGTGATTAAAAGGGAAGGAAACGCACCATCTTCTGTATAGTAAACCGGATTAACCTGGCTGTCGTTGGCTTCGAAATAGATTTCGGGGACAATGGGGATCTCGGTGGAATCGTATCCCGTGGCCATAATTTGAACCGAATCGGGCGCCACCAGAGTGCCTTTGGGAACAGAGACGAAAATTCTCTGACGGATGTTATTGTCTTTACGAATCTCGAGGAAATCCGCCTCAGGCTCTACACTGACCCGGATGGCATGTTCGCCCATGAACGGTGTCTGCCAGGCGACCTGGATGGTTGTATCGCTTCCCGCGTTCAGGCGGGAGACGTACGTGTCAAGAAGAGGAATCCATGGCGATCCTGTCGGATCAGGACTTGTCAACGCCGAATCACTGACAATCAGACGGAAATTTCGGGTAGCCGCCACACCGGGATTGGCCACGTTGACGGTCAGTGTGCCCTGCTCCGGCGTGGTTGTAATCCATTGCGTTGGAGTAAAAACAATCTCTCCCACGGTCAGATCGTAGGTTGTCACCACAAATTCACCGACATGCTCAGCACCGCGCTTGGCGAGCTGCACGTGATTGCCCAAATCGAATGCAGCGACAGCCCAGTAATAGATACCACCCTCACTCAGAGATGCGACATAAGATAAATCCGAACTTGTATCGCAGACAAAGAGCGAATCTTTGGCACCGGATGACCAAAATCCGGCCATATTCCGTTCGGCCCGACGCAGAGCATCATTGACGCGGTCCTTGTCTTTGTCCACCATAACCAGATATGACACTTCGTCAAATGGATCCGGATCGGGTGATTTTTCCCACGTCAGCGTTACAGCGGATGATGCGCCCAGAACCTGGGACCCCACAACATTTGCCTCACCCAGATTAAAAGGTTCCGGGGCAATGGGGTAATGACTCAACGTGCCGCGATAGGTCTCTTGCAGCACATCGCCGTAACTGACGTCGGCCACATTGATCTCGAACGCATCGCCAAATCGGGTGGGGAGTCCCAACAGGGAATTCATCACATCATCCCACCTCAGACCGAAACCGACACTGAGATCGCCCAGATCATTTCCGTTGGCCCGATAACCAGCCCGGACACCCAGAATATCACGCCACCATAACTCGCTGCCCACACCAACGATGGGATCACGGTCTTTAACGCCGATGAGATCCGATGCGATAAGCAGGCTCAATCCATGGTAACGTCCCATCTTGATGGAAGCGCCAACTCGCCATGTCATGGGCAGCGCTGTTTTTTCAACATCAAATTGGACCTGCGGGCCGAGGTGCAGCAGCGCAGCGCCGGCTGTAAACACACCGTAATCGAAAAGGCCGAGTCCCACACGGAATCGCTCGGGACGGAATAAAAGTCCGACATCACCAAAAATACCCCGGGCTGAATAGGTATCAAAAGTGCTGGAAAGCCACTTGGCATTGACGCCTACAGCCAAAGACGGATGGATCCAGTCGAGCCGTTGCCCAAGGGATAAAACGGCCAGGGAATGTCCGGCGGATACCGCTTCAGCCTTGCCTCCGGTGGCATCCCACGAAGGCATACCCAAATACGTAAAACTGAAACCAACGCTGGTTTTCCTGCTGCCCAAAACGCGAAACTGCCGAACATACGACAGACTGGCCTGATGAATATCGGTAAACCAGCGGTTATAAGCTGCAGACCACTGCCAGCGCCGAATGTGAGACAAACCACCAGGATTCCAGTTCACGGTATAGATGTCATCGCCGACGCCTGTGAACACGCCCCCGAGGCCCGCTTGCCTGGCGCCTACACCAATCTTGAGAAAAGGCAGACCAACGCCGCTCTGACCGGACGCCATGACAGGAAGAAGGATCAGGCAGACAAGAACCGCCCATCGGACAAAATCCCTCATATGCCGCCTTGCAGACATGTGATTCCCCTTTCGTCACCGAACCAGGATAAATTTCTGGGCCTTCTGGAAAGATCCCGACATGAGAACAGCCACATAAACCCCGCTCCCCACGGCCCTTCCGCTCTCATCACGTCCGTCCCATGTGGCGGTATTCCATCCGCCCTTGGCCGGACCGTCAAAGATCATCTTAATGAAAGCGCCTGACACATCGAACAACCGGATGGTCGCCCGCCGGTTTGAACTGAGTTTGTATCGTAAGCCCAGCGTTCCGCCGAGGCCCGGTTTGAAAACATTGTCATCAAGCAGGAATGTATCCGAACTGCGTACAAGGAACGACGTGGAAGCAGACCGGCTAATGCCACGCGGATTCAATGTGGTCAGAATCATGGTGATGCGCTCCGACTCTTCACCCATCCGCATCCACGTTTCACCGAAATCCGGATCGACAGCTGTCCACACGCCGGCAGCCAAAGGATGGCCGATGATAAACAGATCAGCATATGTTGTGATCTGGTAACCATCCTCGAAACTGGCGGAGAGATCCCATGTGTCTGCGGAGATCGGCGAGTAGACTTCCACGGCTACACTGTCACCCGGCTGCACTTCTGCAGGATTGACCCGGATCTCTGGTTGTTCGGCATTTAAGGTAAAGAAAGCCGTGTCTGTCCGTGTCACATCCCACAAATCGACGGTCTCGAAAATAACACCGACTTGCTCGGACGCACCAGTGATGGAAAGCCACGTGTCGCCGAACCGGGGCTTGACCACCGTCCAAATACCGGGATCAGGATGACCGAGGGCGATGAACGGATCGCCGTACGTATTATTTGTAAGGCCACTTTCAAAAAAGACAGTCAGGTCCCACGATTTGATCTCAACAGGCGTCATAACCTCAACGCGAACAGAGTCGCTCTCGCCGGCTTCAACAGGCGACACACGCACAGACGGATCGGGTGGAATCAGCGGTGCAGACCACACCGTATCGCTGACTGCGTTGTTCGATTTGGTTGTATCGTCGGCGCATGTAACCAGCACGTTATTGATCAGCGGAAGCGCATAGGGCGGCATGACCGTATCCAGCCGACAGGCGTAAGTCAAGTCAGCGTGGCCGCCGCGTGCAGCAAGTGCATCGATATGCCAGTATAACGTATCGCCCCGCTGCCAGGCTGTAGTATCATCAATCCGGACTTCAATGTATTCTTCGGGAACAATATCACGGATCAAAATGTCACGGCAGATCACCTGACCGCGGTTAACCAGAGAAATGGTGTAATCGACCCAGTTACCCGCCGAAACATACCAGGTCGAATCGCCCTGATTCACTGCAAGCGAATCTCCCACACCCCGCTTCGAGGCAACAATATCGGCCGGCAGAAGGGGAACATACATCAGCGTATCGCTGGCGATGTTGTTGGCTGTATTTGAATCATCAGCGCAAATTGCAGTCACATGATTGACCAGCGGAATCATTCCAGGAAGCATCAGGGTGTCGACGAAACACCTGTAGATGATGTCAAGCCGTCCTCCGCCGCCTTTGAGCTTGTCGATAGTCCAGCTGAGCGTTCTGCCGTCTTGATGAAAAATGTCGGGATGTGACGTATTGAAGAACTGCAACAAATCAGGCAGGATATCCTGCACGAGGATGTCGCGGCAGTCCAATTCACCTTGGTTGACAACAGAAATCATATACTGCGCCGTGTCACCCGGCGATACATACCATGTTGTATCTCCGGAAGCAACCGTGAAATGACTGCCTACCCCTTTTTTCTGGACATCAGCATCCGCCGGTGTCAGAGGAATGTACGACACTGAATCGCCGGCCGTGTTGTTGCCGCCGGTTGAGTCCATTGGACAAGACAGCGTGGCTGCGTTGACAAGAAAGATGGGATCTCGTGTCAGGATCGTATCGACAACACAGAGAAGCATCTGTGTCACCGTCTCACCGGCTGAGATATGTGGAATCGACCAGATCACAGGATTTTCATCCGTATCGACAGGTGTGATCAATTCGGGCAAGATGTCGGTAACTGTCACATCCTGCACATCGGAAGGTCCGCTATTGGTCACAAAAAGGGAATAAGTAATCGTGTCGCCTGTCGCGGCCTGATAGAGAGTATCACCATTCGATTGCACTGTAAACCGTTTGGTCTTTGCCTTCTTGCTCAACATGACATCGGAAGCAATGTCTGGCACACGATAATTTCCCGCGCCTCTTCCCCACATGTTATCATATTTGATGCTCACATCAACAGTCCGAAGTGTGCCGTTGTTATATGGATCAGTGCTGGTATGCGCAAGAACGTAGTATCCGCGAAGGATGCCGTAGATCGCAAGATAGATGGATTCAAGTTCATTTACTGAAGGAGAATATTTATACAACCCACCTGTTTGATCAGCAATCTCTTTAATCTCAGTGTGTTGTAAAGAATCACCTAATCCAATGGTAAAGACTGGGATTTCAAACCATTGAGCATAATCGACAACATCTTTGAGACTATGCTTACTTGGTGCGCTATCTCCACCATCTGTATAAACAATGACAGCCGTTCTATTCTTTCTATTTCTTTCAGCTAAACATTGCTCAAGACTCAAATAAATAGCATCATATAAAGCAGTACCATGATATTGAATATAATCTTTATTTATTTTCTGAATCAGTAAAGTCGTATCACTTGTAAAAGTCTGTAATACCTTAGCATCACCACCAAACTTAACTACAGAAACACGATCATCACTCTTCATTTGATATATAAACTTCCTAGCAGCATACTCCGCATCATCATAATAGGGTATAAAACCACCACTATAATCCATTGCAAGGGCGACGGATATTCCTTTAATGCCAAAAACTTCTGTCACCTCATAGGCAGGTGTCATTTGTTTGACATCCCGGTTATCCGGACGCGTCGGCTCATCCCGGTGGTATTCCTGAATGACATTCCAGATACTGTCAACCACAACGCCGTTCTGGGTCGTATCAGAAGGGCTCAGCCATCGTGTCGTATCAGCCAAGCCATGAACGTAACGGTTCTTGTGGTCTTTAATTGTGATAAGAGAAAGCACAGGACTGGGGAATCCGGCTTGTCGGCCCTGAAAGATGGTCGTATCCTGAATGCTCACAGCATCAAAAGTAATCTGCAGGGTATCTGTCTGAGAGAATAACAGACCCGGACTGAGTCCAATTAGACAAAGAAAAAGCCGGAGAATAAATGAATGGAAGCGATTGCATGAACGCTTCGATCGTCTCTGGAACATGTCCACCTCTCCAGAATGCACTTGGATTCTGAACGCCATGTATGAGTAAACAATCCACCGCCAGCGGCGGTGGCTTTAAGACTCCCGGCGGAGCCGGGGGGCTTAAAGTAGGCAGGTATCTGCCGTCCAGTTTAGGATCGAGAACCACTAGCTGAGCTAGTGGTTTGAAGATCAATCAATCTATGGATTGAAATTGAAAAATAATTAATTGATTTTTGGCGTCTAAAAAGTGAAGACCCGAGACTAAAAAAACCAGAACCATCATGGGAAAGCAATATAGCTCTCTGATCATGTGCCGCTATTTCGGCCACAGATTCGTGATGGTATCTGGCTATGTTCCCCTAAGACGCGGTTTCCATAATAAATATTTATTATCTCAATGTCAAGTAAAATTTAAGTTTTCTTAATTATTATGACAAAATTGACATCATCCTTATTTTTATTCATGACATGGAAAATTGGGCCTTTATTTGGCAATCAACATCTTCTTAACTGCGATTTGATCACCTGCCTGGAGCCGGTAAAGATAAAGACCACTTGGGAGATCCCGTGAATGAATCCGAATGGAATAAAATCCAGCAGACTGTGTTGCATTGACCAGATCGGCGACTTCCCGACCAGACAGATCAAACAAACAGAGACTCACATGGCACGTGTTGGGAATCTGGTACCGGATGACTGTCGCGTTGTTAAATGGATTAGGCATATTTTGACCAAGATGGAACTGTGAAGGAACACTGGAACGCAAGTCCCCTGTGCGGATGTCGGTCTCAGGTTGCTTGACTGTCAGGGCCTTGATGCAGAAATTAGCGGATGGATCTTCATTATACAGATCGATCCACTGGACCCCGTCGTGATAATAACTTTCGCCCGGATGCGCTGTCGATGTCACCCAGACACTGCTCGTCTGACTTCCCAGAAGGACCTTTACCTCGGATGTTCTGTCGTAGGGCATTCCGCCCGTAGACAATTGCAAACAGACATAGAAATCATCTCCCTCTGATAAAAGGATGGGATCGGTCAAATCAACTGTGTGAAAACCGACATGACCAGCACGCCCGGACATACAGGCCAGCGTATCACCCAGCTCACCATCAGCGAACCTGTCGAAAATACACACTTTATAGTCTGCACTATCTTCGACCGTGTAAAAACTGACTGCTTGGAGGATTTCATCTGAAAGGGCGGTAAATGCGTTGAATGCCTCATTGCAACCCTTCATCGAATCCCGCCATCCGTGGTAATCGTGTGTATAGATATGGTCGTATCGGAACGGTTCAACATTCTGAAACGAGACGGCTCCCATCTCGGGATGGCGCCCGCAATGTTTATCCTCATACGCAATCCAGAAATAGCCATCCAGTCCCCATCCACTCCCCCAGCTGTTCTTGCAGAGCCATGCGCCCGGTCCCGAGGCTGCTGTCGAAAGGGTATCATTCCATCCCACAATGGCGACAGCATGATTGGGATCCGCCGAATCATGGGGTGGAAGATAATACGTGAAACCATTGGAAAAACATTTATTGTAAACGGTCATAGCCGTGCCCACTGCACCGAAATCCATCACCTTTTGTTTAATGATATGCCTAATATCTGACACAGTGGTGGGATAGTACCATTCAATATCTCGGACATAATAATAATGAAAGGAATCGTCATGTCTGGATGGCGCATCAGCGAATGACTGGGCGTCACTATCACGGACTGCGCCCTCGCCCCGTGCGAGATAGGCTGCTGCCACTCGATAATCACCTCCCTGGTGTACAGTCAGTCCCTGACCGGAAGGCGGACTAATATCATCATTGTTCCAGTCATTGAAACCATTCCACCAGTCCAGGTGATACTCTGCCAGGTCAGGTTCACCGCTCTCACCGGCACCGGACCATACACCCGTCATCAGAAGGTTACTCTCCATCGCGGCTATGACACCGTGTGCCCAGCATGTGCCACCTGTCTGTGAGCGGACTCCGGTGACATAACTGACACCCTCCACATCACGCAGATCAAACACAGAGGGAAGCGTGAATGACTGGTTGGATTGTATATTCTGTTTTAGTTGAAATGAAGTCGGGCTTTCAACTTGCCCGTGAAGCGGAAGGCATAGACTCATAACAAGAAAGATGGATTCGTATCGATGCATGATGTGTAAATCCTTGTCAATGATACGAAATAGGATAAAATGAGTAACTCCCAAATATAGTAACCATCAAATCAATGTCAAATCTAGATTGTCTCAATCGATATTTCACTTCTCCGCTTAAGTGCTGGACTTGAGTCTTTTAGTTGAAAAAGATCCTTCTTAT
>CAZDVF010000059.1:0-10240 GCA_964508725.1 uncultured bacterium
TCGACACCCACCGAGCCGGTGATCGATCCGCCACCGCATGACCGGTCATATTTCGTCCACCAACTCGATGCGCTGTCCGCCTACTACGAAACCGTGTCCGGCGGGAAACTTATCCTTCGCGGCGATGTCGCGCCCGATGTCTTCACTCTGCCCCTACAGATGGGGCAATACAATCCCGAACCTGAGAACGCCGATTCGGTCGACCAGGGTTTGACAGAACTCTTCCGCGACGCTGTTGTCCTGGCCGATGCGGCGGGAATTCCGTTTTCCAAATACGATACCTTTGTCATCTTTCACGCCGGCGTGGGCAAGGGGATCGATCTGGGATTTGATCCCACACCCAAGGATATCCCGTCCGCCTTTTTAGGACTGGCCGATTTTCGCAGGTATCTGGCTGAAGACCATTCTGATTACGCAGGCATTTCTGTGGAAGGCGGGACATATCACGTAACAGAAGGCCTGATTCTGCCGGAGACCGAGAGCCAGGAGGAATTCCAGGTGGGCCTGTTGGGCTCGGCAGCACAGCTTTTCGGATTTCAGATTGGGCTGCCGGCCCTGTGGGACACAAGAACCGGCCGTTCGGTCATCGGCGGCTGGGGACTCATGGATCTGGGCGGCGGTAATGTGAATGGTCTGATCCCGGCTGCGCCGTGCGCCTGGAGTAAATATTTCATGGGCTGGAGGAAGCCGGACACTGTCCGAAACGCAGAAGCTGTTTCCGTGGCGTGCGCCGAGGCGGCCCATCCAAGCAAATTGATCAAAATCCCCATATCGGAGACTGAGTACTTCCTCGTCGAGAACCGGATGCACGATCCCGACGCGAGTGGTTTCACCCGTGGCTGGACCGCTTCTGGCCAGGAGGTCCGTTTTTATCCAGACGGAACAATTGATCCACCGCCCGACGGCGTCATTATCCGTGTTGAGGAATATGACTGGGGCCTGCCTGGGTCGGGTATTCTCATTTGGCACGTGGATGAGAAAGACATCCTACTCCGTTTGGCAAGCAACAGCATCAATGCCGGTTTCAGGCAGCGCTGTGTGGATCTGGAAGAGGCCGATGGCGCTCAGGATATCGGCGAAGTCTACGATATGCTGGGCGGCGGCGCCGGATCGGAGGCCGGGGTGCTGCACGATGCCTGGTTCGCAGACAACGAGATTCACATGCTGGCCAACGGGTCAGAGACCGTGGCGTTCACAGCCAACTCGTACCCTGACACACGGTCCAACACCGGCGGCAACAGCCACATCGTGGTCGATTCCTTCTCCGGCATCGATACGGTAATGACCTTTAGTGTAACCAACGACCTGGTGCAAGCGGGATTCCCAGGGTATTTCAGCCAGAATCAGGCGACGTATGTCTATCCACCAACGTATGGCGATCTGGACGGCGACGGCGCGAGAGAGATTGTCGTATCCACAATCGACGGATCAATCTACGCATGGAGAGCGGATGGGTCGTCCTTTGCCCCCTCCGACTCCACCGGATTCCGTGTCACCACGCTGGGTGATACGATCCGGTTTTCGGTTCCGCTCGCTGCCGTGTTTCCGGAGGGCATTACGACCGATCCGGTGGTGGCTGATGTGAACGGCGACGGGCGGGACGACCTGGTCGTGCCGACAAGATCCAACACGTTGCATGTGCTGACATGGGCATCCGACCGGCTGGAACCGCTCTTTCCTCCGCTTCAATTCAACGCGAATGTAACGGCTCTGTCGTTCATCCAGGGCAGATTGCCGGCTGGAACGGCTGACGGCATGGTTTTGGCCATCTCGCCTCAGGGCGCGATTGTCTGGCAGCGAGACCTGGGGCCGAATCCGGTCACACAGATCGGCCAGGCGTCCTTCTCCACCGGCTGTGTGGCCCTGCACGGCAGCGTCATCAGTGCGCTGGACCGGAACGGGGATGTCGCATGGAGCGCACAGTCACCTGACGGTACGATGTGGCGCGCCCTGGCGTCTGTGGAATCGGTTACGCAGTCGGCGGTAGTTGCGGTTTCGCTCCGAGATGGTGTGATTTTCAGCCCGGAGGGGGAGGAGCTTGTTTGGTTTGACAGTCGTCTGTCTGTTGATGAGATGACATCCATCTCGGCGGGTGATCTGGATGGCGATGGTTTTTTTGAACTGTTTGTATCTTCGGGAAGGCAGATTCACGGCCTGAACCACAACGGCAGCATGCTGGAAGGCTTTCCCGCGCCGTGGCGGCCGGTCAACGATCTTTACTTCAATCCCATGCTGGCGGATGCGGACGGTGACGGACGGGCTGACGCAGTGGCGGTCACTGCCAACGGTTTCGCTGAAGCCTGGACCGCCGAGGGACGTCCGGCAGACGGATTTCCTGTCAGCCTGGGCGGGATCCATGCCTTGGCGCCTGCCCTGTTCGACCTGGACGGCGACAACGATGTGGAGCTTGCCGTTGCGACGCAAGGCGGTGTCCTGACCGTGCTGGACCTGCCAGGCCGGGCCGATGCCATTCCGTGGGGCATGCGATTTCACGACCCGGCGCATACAAGTCTGGTCCGCATCACGGGAGAGGCTCCCGATTCGTCGGACGACTGGTTCCCCAAGGTGAAGGTGTACAACTGGCCGAATCCCAACATCGGTGACTTCACGACTATCCGGTACTGGCTGGGCGTACCGGCCGAGGTGCATATCCAGATTTTTGGTCTGGCGGGTCAGCGCGTCGAAACCATGACCGGCCCAGGCGCGCCGATGACCGACAACGAAGTGGTCTGGCCGCTCCAGACTATCAGCAGCGGAACCTATTTCTGCCAGGTGCGGGCGAAGTCTGATCTGGGCGAGAAGACCGTGACCTTCCCCATCGCGGTGGTGAAGTGATGCGACAGCGAAGTGTCCACATGTTGGGGCTGCTCATCTTCCTTCTTCTACTTGGGACGGGAATCCTCGCGGCCCAGCCTCAGACGTTCAACCATCCCGAACTGGACTGGCGGACCATTGAGACCGACCATTTCTATGTCCATTTTCACCAGGGTACAGAACGGACGGCCCGTCAAACAGCGGCTATTGCCGAGGCGATCTGGGAACCGGTGACTGCGTTTTACGATTACGTTCCCGACACCAAGGTCCACTTTATTGTGCGCGACTACGAAGACGCATCCAACGGCGCGGCCTTTTACTACGACAACAAGATCGAGCTGTGGGCCTCGGCTATGGACTTTCCATTCCGTGGCACGCATCCCTGGCTTTTAAACGTGGTGACCCACGAGTTCAGCCATCTGATTTCGCTGGGCGCGGCGCGCAAACTCTCTCGTCAGATTCCGGCAGTCTACCTGCAGTGGATGGGTTACGAGAAAGAGAAACGTCCTGATGTGATTCACGGGTATCCCAACCGGCTGGTCTCGTTTCCCCTGGCAGGTACGGCAGTGCCGCCCTGGTTTGCCGAGGGCATGGCCCAGTACAGCCGGGCGGGTGTCGATTTTGACACGTGGGACACCCACCGCGACATGGTGCTGCGCACAGCCGCGCTCGAGGGATGGCTGCTGTCCCTGTCCGAGATGTCCGTCTTCGGCAAGAACAGTCTCGGCAACGAGCGGGTCTACAACCAGGGTTACGGCCTGACGCTCTTCATCGCCCACCGGTTCGGCGACAAGGCTATCCGTGATTTGGCCCGCGCCATGGCGAATCCGCTGCGTATGGATTTTTCGTCAGCCGTGCGCAAGGTCCTCTCAATGAGCGAGGGGGATCTTTATGATTTGTGGGCCGACTGGCTCCGCTCTGGGTATGCCGGGGCTGTGCGGGAAATCGGTCCTGCAGCCCGGGGAAAAATCATTGCGGGCGATGGAACGGGTTACTTTCACCCGGTTTTTTCGCCGGACGGAAATCAGATCGCCTATCTGTCCAACCAGGGCAGAGACTACGTTTCCCAGACGTCTCTCTGGATTTTGGATCTGTCCACGGGCCGCCGCCGAAAGGTGAAGAGTGCGGTGACGTCCTCTGTCTCGTGGTCGCCTGACGGGACCAAACTGGTCTACGCCAAACAGACGGCCCGGACAGGACAGGGGTCCCATTTCTTTGACCTGTATGTGTTCAACCTCCAGACCGGGAAGGAACGCCGCCTTACACACACGCTGCGGGCGCGGGAGCCTGACTGGTCGCCGGACGGCAGCCGGTTCGTGTTCGTTGCGGAGCGGGATGGCACGTCCAATTTGTACGTTTCAGACACTGAGGGCGGGGCTGTTCGCCAGGTGACCAATTTCCAACACGGGGAGCAGGTCTTCACGCCACGCTGGATGGGAGAGTCCGGCGAGATTGTGTTCGCCCTTTCCGAGAAACAGACGGGGCGCGAGATCGCAGTGGTGAATGCATCCGACAGTACGATTCGGTATCTTGTCCAATCCGATGCGGACGAGCGCGATCCTTTTCCTGTCAACGGTGGGAAAACCATCCTCTTCAGCAGCGACGAGTCGGGCATCTTCAATCTCTACAGTTTCGACGCAGCGACGGGTGAAACCGCGCGTCTCACCAATGTGACGGGGGGTGCGTTTCAGCCGTCCGGAAGCCCTGACAGGGATGTAGTGTACATTCTCTTCACAGCTGACGGATTCAAACTTGCGCGGCTTGACGGGCTCCGCCCTGTTGACGAAATGGGAAGCTACACATCCCCCTACGCGCCGATCCAGCAGGCCAAGCAGCGAGAGAGTCTGGTTCGTCCCGCAGAAATCATAGCGATTGCTGACACGTCCGAGTCTCAACCCTACAAAGCTGTCTACTCGAAGCTGGCCTTTCTGCCGCGCTTGATGGTCGATTTCCCCGGCCGTCTCAAGGCGGGAAGCTATTTTACAGGGAGCGATTTTCTCGACCAGTTTTCGGTTTTGGGCGGAGCGGCGCTCAACAGTCAGTTTGATGTGGATTTATTCGGTATGTTCCAGTACAGGCAGCTCTATCCCACACTTTTTCTGGAGGGATATTACCAGCGCCGTCACACATCCAGAACCGAGGTGGATTACGCATTCGACCTCATCGAGGTGGATCTGGGCGCTGACTGGCAACTGGGCGACCACGATGCGCTGCGTTCGGCTTACGTGTACAGCCGTTACGCGGCGAAGATGGGTTTTGAGACGCAGGGCACTGAGATCAAGCTTCCGTACACCTACCATATCGGCAATGTAGCGCAACTCCGCTGGACGCACCGGTCTGTTCAATCGTCGCTGGTGTCAGATATTGCACCGGACCGCGGACGGTTTGTGAGACTCCAGGCCGAACGGGCCTGGCAACGTTTCCTCGATGACTTCGCCGTGCACAGTGATTACGGCACGCTGGTGGAGGTCTACCGCCGGTACACCTACCAGCAGATTCAACTTGACTGGCGGGAGTACATGCGGATTCCCCTGACGGGTCACAGTCTGGCCCTGCGTGTGAAAGCCGGATTCATCGACCGTCCAGTCGAGGGATTTTACAACTTTTTCGCCGGCGGCCTGGATGGGCTCAAAGGGTATCCCTTCTACAGTATCGAGGGCCGAAAACTGATCCATCTGGGCCTGGCCTACCGGTTTCCCGTTTTCCAACAAATGAATCTCAAATTGTGGGCCTTCCACTTCCAGAAACTGTACGTGTCACTGTACGGGCAGACGGGGAATGCGTGGGACGGCGGCGGGATCGATCCGGCGCTGTGGAAATCGACGGTCGGTATGGAGGCGCGGCTGAAGATGGTGACGTTTTACACCTATCCGCTCTGCCTGTTCGTGGACGGCGCGTACGGACTCGATTCGTTCCAGCGGGAAGATATTGCGTACGGCGGTTCGTGGCGTACCTATTTCGGGATTTTATTCGATTTTCCTGATGGATCTTCAAACCACTAGCTCAGCTAGTGGTTCTCGATCCTAAACTGGACGGCAGATACCTGCCTACTTTAAGCCCCCCGGCTCCGCCGGGAGTCTTAAAGCCACCGCCGCTGGCGGTGGATTGTTTACTGAGAGTGGTTGCCCCATGCGAGTGGAATTTATCCGATGAATTGAAGCGACAAGGTTTGGATTTGTCAGTTGAGTGAGGATTCAGGCATGACGTATCGATGTTGGGTTGTTTGTTTGCTGTTTGCATCAGTCAGTCTCAGTGCGGGTGTGCGTGTGGACAGCGCCGAAGGCCGGCCAAACATACAGGTGTCCCAAAGCGCTGCGTTACGGTTCCACATGCTGGACGGCGCGCGTTTTTTATCCGCTCCGAGTTTTCAGGTATCTGCCCCTCAATCCGCAAAGATGAAGAAACCGGCTATCGGGATTCTGCTTTCAGCGGCGCTGCCGGGTGCAGGAGAGATTTACGCCGGATCGTGGCTCAAGGGCGCTGTGTTGATTGGCGTGGAGGTGGCCCTGTGGGTTGGGTATGTTCACTTTTCTGACAAAGGACAGGAATGGGAAGACATTTTCCACACCTACGCCAATACCCACTGGAGCGAAGATCAGTGGCGCACCTGGATGAACAACCATCCCGAATTTACGGATACGACGCATACCTTGCCCGACACAAAGACGCAGCAATACTACGAGATGATCGGTAAATACGACCAATTCAAGGGAGGATGGGATGACTACATTGAAGGCGGTGAAGCTTTGACAGAGAACCGGGATCATTATGAGGGGCTAAGGCATGAGAGCAACACCCAGTTCAAGCGCGCCTCGTACTGCACGATGCTGGCCCTGGGCAACCGCCTGCTCTCGGTGTTTGACACGGCGTTTACGATTCGCAGGTTAAACCGGCAGGTTGAGGCTCGCATGCGAATGGTCATGAAACGAACAGGACGCGATACAGTGCCTGCTCTGGCATTGCAGGTCGGCTGGTGAGCGCAGTTCGAATCCTGCTAACAAAATAAGGAAATGTCTTGTTGCTTGATCGGTTTTATACATCAAATGTTGAGCGATGGTTTGTCGCCATGCTGTTGGTGAGCTTTTCCAGTCTGTTATTTAGTGCGGAGGATGATGGCCCAGCAAATCCAGCGCGTTGTCTTCTGAAAAACCAGCCGCGTTTTCATGTCGGCCTGCTGGCGGAGCCGAACAGTCCATCCATCCCGATCCAATCTGTGAGTCCCCCTTCGAAGGCCAGGGCCTTCCTGTTGAGTCTGGCGCTTCCGGGCAGCGGCGAATATTACGCAGGGTCCAAAAAGATGGCCAAGATTTTCTTTTGCGCAGAGACTGCGCTCTGGGCAGCATTTGCTTCGTTCCGGATTTACGGAAGCTGGAAGGAGCAGGACTATCAACACACAGCTGTTTCACATGCAGGTGTTACGATCCGGGGGAAAGACCACGACTATTTCGTCAACATTGAGAAGTACGATAATATCCGCGCGTACAACCATGCCATGCTGCAAGAGCGAAACGTGGCTGCGCTCTATCCTGAAGACGGCAGTTACGATTGGGATTGGGACAACGATGCCTCGCGCAGCCGGTTCCGTGAACTGCGCATCGCCAGCGACAATGCGTTCAACCGGTCGATTTTTGTAATCGGCGGGATCGTTCTCAACCATCTGGTCAGCGGGATTGACGCCCTGCGTCTGGCGCGGGAGGCCGAGAAACGACATCAGTCTGTTGTCCGCATCGGCGTTGCTGGACTTCCGAATGGCGGCGCAGTGATGACGCTTCAAGCACGGTTTTAACATGTCCGTCCCTCCGAAATGTACAGAGAAGAAGCGTCTGTTGATCTCGGGCGCCAGCGGATTTGTCGGCGGTCACATCATGGCAGCCGCCCGCTCAGAGTGGGATGTCTGGGCCACGTATCGAACACATCCGTTTACTTTTCCTGATGTCGCCATCCTTTCTCTGGATCTTGATGACCATGATGCCATTGATGAGGCTGTTGAACGCATACGTCCACACGCCATTGTGCATTGCGCTGCATGGAGCGATCTGGATGGGTGCCAGGCCGATCCGGATACAGCCTATCGTGTGAACGCCGAAGCGAGTCAAAGAATTGCTGAACTGGCATCCGCCGCAGGATGCAGGCTGGTCTACACGTCCACGGATATGGTCTTCGACGGCGAGCAGGGAATGTACAACGAGCAGGATCAGACGCATCCCATCAACGTATACGGCGAGACCAAACTGGCGGGTGAATCGTGCATTCGAAAAGCTTGCCCTGATTCTGTGATCGCCCGGCTGGCTCTGGTCTACGGCAAGCCTGTCACAGGGAGTAACTCATTCTCTGAGAAAGCGCTTGCGCGTCTCCAGGCTGGTCAAGAAATGACGTTGTTTACCGATCAATTTCGCACGCCTGTCCTCGTCAATGAGTTGGCCCAGGCTTTACTTGAACTCGCCGTTTCCGATTTTTCGGGACTCATCCATCTGGGTGGGAGTGAACGGATTGATCGATATGCTTTCGGATTACGGCTTGCTGAACTGCGTGGTCTTCCTGCAACACGACTCAGGCCTGTGTCAGCACGCGACTATCCCCAGGCAGCGCCACGTCCTGTTGATGTTTCTCTCGACAACACCCTGGCTCGAAGTCTGCTTAAAACCCAACTTTCGGGCTGCAGGAAAGGCCTGAGATACGCTTAGCGCATCCCATGATCACATCACCGTTTCCATCCAAATTATTCAACAGAATGAATATCATCCAGTTTGGTTAATCCCTGAACTGTGTGTGGCCAAATATTGGTCAGTCGGCGTGTTGGCTTGTCCGGATTCTCCAACATGGATGCGGTGTAATTATCGGGATTATATGAGGATATGGAGCCCTGCTAAAAAACTTCGAAAATTCGAAGTCCTGGCATATATCTTGCAAATTTAATTGTTCAGACGGCACACAATCCATGATTAAAATCAAGACGAACTGTGTGTCCAAAAGTCAACAAGTTTTCAGATTTGATGACAATAGTTTCCTTCAGAAACAAGGGGCGCTTTAGCAGGGGATACAAAACAAGAAAAGAACCTTTCTCTTCTCAGTAACTCCTCTACCATCTCTACTCCTCCGAAGGTCGCTGTGGCATTCGCTCAGCGGCCTTATATTTTCCTCCCCTTTCTCGGTGCATCCTATCGGTTTGCCAGCACGTCTTCCATGATGGCGATGAGTTCTGCGGATGTTCTTGATCCAATAACATGTTGAAGACGGGTCCCGTTCGGATCAAGAAACAATATATTTGGGATGCCGACGCCCCCATATTTACCGGCGTTCCCGTTGTGCTGGTTGGCAATGTCCGGATACTGATCGACATCAATCCATACAGGGATAAATGAGTGTGTTTTGTCGATCACGACCTGATCGATCAAGGTTGTTGCTTCCAATTTTTTGCATTCCGGGCACCACGTGGCCATAAAGTAGACCATCACGGGTTTGTTTTCCGCCTTGGCTATGGCTACAGCTTGATCAAAGTTCTCGATCCACGTGATGGTTACATCTGGTTTCTGTGTGCTTTCCGCTTGTTGTTTCTGGCATCCAGTCATCGATCCCAACATCATGAAAAAAACGCAGAGCATGAAAGGGACAAGTCGTCTCAAATTTGTGCGTTGCATCCTCTGTTCCTCCTAAAGATTATTTAGCCAGCGCTGAGTAAAATGCATTCCAGAACGGGTCGACCCGGGGATGCCGAAACGGCATTTCTTTTCCGTCCGAGACCACGACGATGCCTCTCTTTACGTCGGTCAGCTCTCCAACTACAGACGCCGGGATAGCCTTGTCTGCAAGGGTTGTGACGATGGCGTCAGCTTTGTGCGGCCTGCATGAGAGGATCAACGTTCCCTCACTGATGGCGGCATAGGGATCAGCGATACCGTATAACATGCAGATTTCATGAATGCCGTCGGCAACGACAATGCTGTCTTTGTCCAAAACAACACCAAGACCGGCGGCTTGCGCCAGTTCGTAGATCCCTCCCCAGATGCCGCACTCTGTCGCGTCGTGCATGGCGGTCACACCGTTGTCGCGAACGCCGACAGATACGGCTGTCAGGGCGTCTTCGACCACACTCATTTGGTAAAACAATCCCTGCGCTTTCTTTGCGAACGATGACCCAAGGGCATTCTCGATTTGATCCGGAAACATGGCGGCAAAAATCCCCGACGCTTCGATTGCCGGACCTTTTGTGATAATGATTTTATCGCCTTTTCTTGCCATCTTGGGTGTCACGTAGGCATCCTTGCTGCCTACGGCGAGAATCGTGGCCCCGCCGACCATGGGATAGTGGCAATTTTCGTAGCGGGCCGTGTGGCCGCAAACCACGGCCATGCCCAGTTTTTCACATTCGTCATGCATCACCTGCCACATGGTTTCGAGCTGCTGTTCGTTGATTTCCATGGGCAGG
>CAZDVF010000060.1:0-10238 GCA_964508725.1 uncultured bacterium
GAAAGCGTCGGATAAATCCAGCGATTTGTCGATTGATGAAATCAAGCAGCGCATTCAACAAGCCGGAATCGCCGGTATGGGCGGCGCTGCCTTTCCCAGCCACGTAAAACTGTCTCCGCCACCGGACAAACCCATTGATACTGTATTTCTTAACGGTGTCGAGTGCGAGCCGTACCTGACGTCTGATCATCGGCTCATGCTTGAGCAGCCCGATGGAATTTTGGCCGGTTTAAAAATCATCATGAAAATTCTGGGTGTAAAGAAAGCCATCATTGGCATTGAATTGAACAAGCCCGATGCCATCGCACTAATGCGAAAAAAGACCGAAACGGAAGCGCAAATTTCAGTTCTTCCTCTGCATGTCAAATATCCCCAGGGTGCCGAGAAGCAATTAATCAAAGCTGGCACAGGTCGTGAAGTTCCTTCCGGCGGTCTTCCGATGGACGTCGGATGTCTCGTCCATAATGTGGGGACAGCTGTCGCCATTTACGAAGCTGTTAACTCGCAAAAGCCTCTCATTGAGCGGATCGTTACAGTGACCGGTCCTGGCGTCAAGGAGCCCAAGAATCTGCTCACCAGGATTGGCACGCCTTTCAAGAATCTTATCGACTTCTGCGGCGGGTATACGGATACGGCCGCCAAGTTAATTAACGGCGGCCCGATGATGGGCATGGCGCAGCACACTGATACGATTCCGGTTATCAAGGGAACATCCGGAATCTTGGTGCTGGACGATAAGACCGCCAATCTCAAATCCGAACAGCCCTGCATCGCCTGTGCGCGATGTGTAGACCTTTGCCCTATGAATCTGATCCCCAGCACAATTGCCAATCTGGTGGAGTACCGTCGCATCGATGAGGCCCACAAATTGGGAATGATGGATTGCATCGAATGCGGCACGTGCGGCTTTATTTGCCCGGCCAAACGGCACCTCATCCAATATATCAAGCTGGGAAAAGCCCTCTGGAACGATCAACAGCGAAAAACCGGATAGGCCTGATAAGCCGAATCGGAGGAATCAATCGTATGGATAGACTATTTTCAATCTCCCCTTCTCCTCATATTAAGGATTCTGACTCAATCCAGAAAATCATGCTCTGCGTCGTGGCTGCACTGGTGCCTGCAGGTATCGGCGCTGTCTACTTTTTCGGGATGCACGCCCTTTTGGTCATTCTCGTCGCGGTATTTACCGCAGTTGCCACCGAATTGGGATGCCAGAAAATCCTGAATCGTCCTGTAACCATTCAGGATGGCAGCGCTGTGTTGACGGGAATCCTTTTGGCTTACAACGTTCCGGCGGAAGTGCCTCTCTGGCTTCCTGCGATCGGATCGTTTGTCGGCGTGGCTGTCGGCAAGATGGCCTTCGGTGGCCTGGGATACAATCCCATGAATCCGGCTCTCATCGGGCGGGCCTTTGTTATGGCCTCCTGGCCGACCTACATGACGGTCTTTCAAACTGTGCCGCGCGGGGGCACTTTGTCCGGTATTGACGTCATCACCAATGCAACGCCTCTTAATGTGCTCAAACACGCGAGAGAAATCCTGGCGAACACATCGGACTTCACTACCGAACAGATCACCGAAGCGTCACAAGCCATCTCGCAGCTCAACAGCTCGACAGGCGATCTCTTCATCGGTCGAATCGGTGGTTGCCTCGGAGAGACGTCCGTCCTGCTGCTTCTTCTTGGCGCTGTCTTTCTCATGTACAAGCGTATTATTGGATGGAAGATCCCCTTTTCGTACATCGGCACAGTCGCCATTTTGACCTGGATCTTCGGTGGAACCGAGGGACTGTTTTCCGGCAATCCTATCTTTCATGTGCTTTCGGGAGGATTGATCCTCGGGGCATTTTTTATGGCAACGGACATGGTCACATCTCCCATCACTTTTAAAGGACGGCTTCTGTTTGGCACGGGATGCGGTTTGCTGACTGTGCTCATCCGTCTCTGGGGAGGCTACCCGGAGGGTGTGTCCTATTCTATCCTGCTGATGAATCTGGCGACACCGCTTTTGGACAAGTATACGAAACCCAAAGTCTTCGGAGGAAAATAGATCCATGAATGATCTTGTTCGATTCGGATTGATCCTCATGCTGGTGGCCCTGATCTCAGCTGGTTCCCTCTCGTATGTCAATCGGATCACCCTGCCCAAAATCCTAGCGCAACAAACGCAGGAGCTCAACCAGGGACTCAATTCCGTGCTGCCCGGTGCACAGGACGGAATCATCATTCCTGTGCCTGTCGCGGGAACTGTCAGTTACTACGAAGGCTACCGGGACAAAGACAAAACCAAGCTTGAAGGCTACGCTTTCCTGGTCGAATCGGATGGCTATTCCAGCACAATTAGAACATTGGTTGGAATGGATTCAGATTTTAACATCCTGGCCATTCAGGTCCTGTCCCAGCAGGAGACGCCGGGATTGGGTACCCGTGTGCAGGAAATTCGTTCAGGTGAAACCACACCCTGGTGGCAGGATCAATTTCAAAATCAATCGGCTGCCAACCTGGCTGTGGACAAAGACGGCGGCGCGATTCAGTCGATTACAGGCGCGACCATCACATCGCGCGCAATCGCTGATGGCATCGCTAACAAAGCCCGGGAATTGTCCGAACTAATTCAAACCAAATAATTCCGACGTCACTTGATTTCGGAGGAGAAGATGCAAGCAGTCAAAGAATTCACCAAGGGTCTTTACAAGGAAAATCCGGTCTTTCGCCTCATGCTGGGACTGTGTCCTGTGCTGGGCGTATCATCATCCGTTAACAACGCCATCGGACTGGGCGCGGCCGCAACGTTTGTGCTGCTCTCATCCAATTTCATTGTCTCCCTTGTCCGAAACGTCATTCCATCTAAAATCCGGATTCCCGTATACATTATCATCATCGCCACCTTCGTAACCATCGTTCAGCTGGTCATGCCGGCCTATTTCCCCGAACTGAACCGATCGCTGGGTATTTTCATCCCTCTCATCGTTGTGAATTGCATCATTCTGGGTCGCGCAGAGGCTTTCGCAAGCAAGAATGGCGTGCTTTACTCACTCATCGATGGCTTGGGCATGGGTTTGGGATTCACGCTTGCGCTGGTGATTATCGCCACGTTTCGTGAGATTCTGGGCAACGGGACATGGATGGGCATTCCGGTGGTGTGGCCGTCGTTTAATCCTGCGCTGGCCATGATTCTGGCGCCCGGTGCCTTTATCACTATCGGATTTCTCATCGGTTTCTTCAACTGGCTTGAGCACCGCAAGATGCCGGCCGCTTCCACAAAAAATTGAGGACAGATTTGATGGATCTGCAAACTTTTGTCATCATCGCTGTCGGAGCGATTTTCGTCTCAAATTTTGTACTCATGAAATTTCTGGGACTCTGTCCCTACATTGGCGTATCCAAACAGCTGGATTCGGCTGTCGGCATGGGCATGGCTGTCATCTTTGTGATGACCATGGCATCCGTTGTCACGTGGATCATCAACCACTACTTTCTGGAGCCTTCGTCAGCCAACGTTTTTTTTCACCTCTTTCTTAAAGGCAACGGCACACCGCCCGACTTGACATACTTACGAACCGTAGCGTTTATTTTGGTTATAGCCACGCTGGTCCAATTTGTCGAAATGGTCATTCAGAAAGTCAGCCCGGGTCTTTACCGTTCGCTGGGAATTTACCTTCCCCTGATCACCACGAATTGCGCTGTGCTGGGTGTTTCTCTTCTCAACATCAGCGCAGGATACAACTTTATTGAAAGTCTTGTCAACGGATTTACTTCTGGAGTTGGCTTTACCCTGGTTCTTGTACTCATGGCTGGCTTGAGAGAAAAGCTTGATCTGGCGAATGTTCCCAGAGCCATGAAGGGCGCTCCCCTTGCATTTATCATGGCCGGTTGTATGTCTCTGGCATTCTTGGGTTTTGCGGGTCTTAAGCTTTTCTAATTCATCAAAATGACAAATAAAAAGAAAGAAAAGAAATCCCAAAGCAAAGAGATGCCCTTCCTCGACCATCTTGAGGAATTCCGCTGGCGTATTCTTAAAAGTTTGGGATCCGTCTTCCTCCTTACGATTGTGACATTCCCCTTCACTAGTTTATTACTCAACCTCCTCACGCACCCTAACGACCAACTCAAGGCTCCTGCTAAGCTGATCTTTCTTAAACCAACTGGTATGCTTATGGTCAGGATGGAAATCGCACTGGCTGTAGGCATCATTGGATCTCTGCCCGTCCTGTTTTATCAATTTTGGCAATTTGTCGCTCCCGGTCTTCTTGAAAAAGAGAAAAGGTTTTTCTTGCCTGGACTTTTTTTTACGACATTCTGTTTTCTGGCCGGGACCGCTTTTGCTTATTTTATACTAATTCCCACTGTACTCCCCTTTCTCTTCTCAATGGGTACTGAAGCCATTGAGGCAAACATCAACATCACGGAATACATGAGTTTTGTTCTTCGATTAATTATCGTTGCTGGATTAATCTTCGAAATGCCTGTTCTATCTTTTTTTCTATCACGTACCGGCATCTTAAAACCCAACTTCATGCGAAAATACCGCCGTTATGGTATTGTCCTCGTTTTTATCTTTTCTGCTGTTGTTACTCCTCCTGATCCCATGAGTCAAGTACTCATGGCCGGTCCGTTACTCATCCTCTATCAAATCAGTATTTGGATCGCCATGATTGGTTACTCACAAAAAAAGGCCAGCGACAAGGCCTGGGAAGATGAATTCTCCCCTCCCTCCTCTTCTCCATCCAAATAGCTATTTCTAATTAACCAGACTTTGGCAAATTTGGCCATATCTGCGACTCAATCCCATTTAACCCTATTTGTCATTCCCGAAATCTTGTGTCGGGAATCCAGGGGTGGGGTGCCCCCCCCTAAAACCCTGGATTCCCGCTTACAAACGCGGGAATGACGACTTTTCTGACTCATTGCATTTGATGTCCAGTTTACAAAGTAAATAAAAAAAAGGGTTGCCAGACTATTATGTCCAGCAACCCGACTTTATCAGGGAGAGTATCTTGTTTATAATCGGCCCAGGTACCTCATGGCCTTCGGTGCATATTCACTATCAGGATATTGACTTACCAAACGCTGAAAATTCTCTCGTGCCGCCATTCTGTCTCCAATCTTCAAGTGACAGAGACCGTTCATAATGAGAGCATCATCAAATTTGTACGACAAGCGAAACCGAAGTACTGCATTAAAGGCTTCAATAGCCTGTTGATAATCGCCCATAGCATTGAAGCATTCACCAATCCAATACTGACAATTACTTGCCAATCGATGATCCGGGTTGGATGACAGTAATCCCCGAAAAGTTCTTATTGCGTCTTGATAATTCTTGTTGTAAAACCGTTGAAGGGCAGTTTCATAATTGGCTTTAAAATTCTCTGTATTTGATACACCAAACGATTGCGCAGCATTCCCAGCATATTCACCAGCAACGCGTCCAGTAACTTGCGCTATCGCTCTTTCATTGGCTCTGACTTTCGTTTCGATATCTTCAAGCTGCATCAAACGGCGATCCATCTCTGATTTAATTTCTTCGATGCGATTCAACAAACTCTGTACATCGGAACTGACTACCGTTGTTGACGCATTTGAATTCGTCTCAGATCGCACACCTGGCGCCTCATTTTCTGGCTGGAATAAAAGCGCCAGTGCATCCTGTTCACTCTGGGTTCCAGAATTTTCTTCTCTGAATAAATCATCCAGCACAATCTCACCCGAATCAAGAGGATACTCGATTTCCTCACGATCACTGAAATCCTGCTTATTCAGGGAATAACTCAGACCAGCCTTGGCGACCCAAAACTTAGATTTAGGATCCACATCCTGAGTAAAAACATACCGGTAAACTCCGCTGGCTCGAAAGGACCATTGATCATTGATAGAATAGTTGAAGCCAGCACCTGCGAAGACATCTCCATCATAATACAGATCAGTTGATGTTCCTGCTTTATTGGTTGTTTTATGCCCGTATCCATGGATCCCAAAAAAGATTATCGGAGTAAATTTCGATCCCTGAATCAGATTAAATCCGGCTTTTACTTCTGCTGTTGGGAACAATGTCGTTCTGAAAGTGTCCATCTGAAATGAGCCATCAGTTACGGTATAGACACCCGTTCCCGCCGTGATGAAGAACTTGGGTGAAATATTGTATTTCAGAAAAATCTCAAGCCCGGCACCTGCTGATGTGGATTCACCAACACCATCCTGATGGACTGCGACAAGTCCCCCACCGACAGCATCGGGCTTGTTCAGGCGGAATCCCTGAGCGCTTGCAAGGCCGACAAGCCCTGCAATCATGACAATCAAAAACCGATTGCACATACGGCGATTCATTTTACTATCCTCCCTAAGGCGAAAAATATAACTATCATTATAGACACAAAATGTTGACTCCCGGCGCTCTCTAATGCAAAGATATTGCCAAAATGTAGCAAGCTACAGAAAATCATCTTCAATCGACTGTTTTTATTTTATTTAACTCTTAATGTATTTATTGAAACTTTGTAAAAACCTTATGAGCTATGGCCGAGAATCGACCATCAAGTTGTTTAAAATTTACCTGAAGATTATATCAGCTAATTGGGAACTTAATATACAATATATTGCTGCGAAAATCAAGAATTCAGTATAGTTTTCCTCTTTCAATAATGATAAACTCAAATCGTATTGCATTGGAAGGTACAGACAATTCGCAGTATTTCTTCCATTATCTCAAAAACGTCACCCGCTTATATACACTAACATTCACTGGCTGAAATACTATTGCGTGGAAGGAGATCTTCTTATGAATCTTTTATTTCAAGCAGAAATTATCAAACTTCCTGATTTATCATGAATTGCAAATCTAATAAAAAAGTGTCACAGCAAAGTAAGTTTGGGTTCGCCCCAACAAATAAGAAACTGGACTTTGGCAAATTTCGTTACATGAAGGTTTTTTGTCGATGAATGGATTTCACATACCATAATCTCTTCATGATGTCATTCCGGTTGTGTTTTAAGCCGGTTTGTCCGCCTCTGGCGGGAATCCACCTTTTCCCTTCCCTCTGGATTCCTGTTTTCGCCCGCCTGCCTCGGGCACGGCAGGAATGACAAACCATCATTCAACCGCCATATTTACCAAAAGTTCAGTAAGAAAGTGATTAAACCAAACTTCACGAGACCGTGACATGAAGAAACATCTCTTACTCATCCTCCTCCCCCTTCTCATGACATGCGCCGCCACACAGCCGCGCAGCCCGGTTGTCACAGACCGCATTCTCTCGATGGAGCCGGGCGATCCGGTCCATATCCTGCTGATGGACGGCACCATCCTGCACGGCACGTTTATCGATCGTGGAAAATGGGATGTTGCTATAGACTGTCAACTTGGCGAGCGCGTAGAGCGGAGAACAGTCAAGTTTAAAGCGATCCGGAAAGTCAGTAAAACAGAGCGGGGACTGATTTACAAACCGGCTGGTGTGTGGACCTTGATTGGGATGGCATGTATGCTGGTTTTCTACTCAATGAGTGTTCTGATAGGTTATCTTCAACCGATCAGCTAAAAGACTTCCTGTTAATCCATCCCCTGTATCAGAAGGCGGAAAGTTCCCGTCTCATTCCCTATCCTTCTTCTCTCTTCTCTGCATCGATGCCCGTTTCTGCCTGTTCAGCTCCATCTTTGCGAGCCGGATGTATTTCGGTGTCACTTCAACAACCTCATCTTCAGCAATAAATTCGATGGATTGATCGAGAGATAGCAAACGCGGAGGTCTGAGTGTCACAGTCGCCTCGGACGTTGAACTGCGCATGTTTGTCAGCTTTTTCTCTTTGGTAATGTTCACATCCAAATCGCCGATGCGGTTGCGCTCGCCGATGACCATGCCTTCGTACACTTCTGTGCCGACCGGCACGAACAACTCACCGCGATCGACCATCGCCAACGTTGAATAGGCTGTCACGCGGCCCGACCGGTCGGCAACCAGCGCACCGGATATCCGCTGCGGGATCGCGCCACACCAGGGATCATATCCCTGCAAGATGGAATTCATGATGCCGGATCCCCTGGTATCTGTTAAAAAATGGCTGCGAAAACCGATGAGCCCGCGCGACGGAATGGAGAATTCGAGATTTACGCGGCCGTGTCCATGATTGACCAGGTTGGTCATTTTCCCCTTGCGCGCTGCCAGCTTTTCTGTGACTACACCAATGTTGGCTTCCGGCATATCGATGAAAACGTGTTCAACAGGTTCACAGAGCGTACCGTCAATCTCTTTGGTCAACACGCGCGGACGTGAGACCATGAACTCATATCCTTCTCGGCGCATCGTTTCGATCAGGATGGCCATCTGCAGTTCACCGCGCCCGCAAACTTCAAACGCGTCAGTCCGATCTGTCTCCTTGATGATGATGGCCACATTGCCCAGCGTCTCCTTTTCAAGACGCTCCCTCAGGTGGCGGGATGTCAGGTACTTTCCATCCCTTCCGGCGAATGGACGATTGTTTACGTAAAATACCATGGACAAGGTCGGCTCATCCACGTGGATGCGCGGAAGCGGCTCGGGACTCTCGAGAGACGAAATCGTATCGCCGATTTTCACATTCTCGACACCGGCGATGGCGATAATATCGCCTGCCTCAACTGAATCAACCTGGATTTTTCTCAAATTCTGAAATGTGTACAAGGCCGAAAACGACACGCCCGGGACCGTCCGATTCATACCACACAATGTGTATTGCTTCCGCATTTGGAGCGTCCCGTTCCACAAACGTCCAACTGCAATCTGGCCGACGTATGAGTCGTATTCCAGATTCGTTACGAGTAATTGAGGAATACCGGTATCATCGGCTTCAGGCCCTGGAATCGTCGTGACAATCGTTTCAAACAAGGGAAGAAGATTCTCCGATGCATCACCCGTAACTCTGTGCGCAACGCCGGTCTTGGCGTTTGTGTAGAGGATTGGGAAATCAATCTGCGATTCTGATGCATCCAGATCGATGAAGAGATCATACACCGCGTTTGTCACGACTTTGATACGCGCGTCCGGCCGGTCGATCTTGTTGATAACAAGGATGATGGGGAGTCTCTTCTCCAGCGCCTTTTTGACGACAAAGCGAGTCTGCGGCAATGGTCCCTCGCTGGCGTCAACCAGTAGAATGACGCCATCGACCAGGTTCAGGCTGCGCTCGACCTCGCCGCCGAAATCGGCGTGACCAGGTGTGTCCACAATATTGATTTTTATATCTTTGTACAGGATGGCTGTATTTTTTGCCATGATGGTGATGCCCCGCTCACGCTCCAGATCCATGGAGTCCATGACCCGATCCGTCACCTGCTGGTTGTCTCGGTACAGGCCGCTCTGCTTGAGCATCCCGTCGACAAGGGTCGTTTTGCCATGATCGACATGCGCGATAATCGCGATATTGCGAATGTTCTCTTTTCTCATCTTGGGTGGATTCTCCTCTGACAGCCTTTTGTAAACGGTCAAGATACAACATTTTTTCCACAAAAGCATGAACGATCTTTGATGAAGTGAGTTTTGTGCCGGAAATGGACCAGCATTCAGTCAATAAGAAGAGGTTGTAAAATACGGATTATCAGTCGGTTTCATCGGATGGTAGCGCATCTCACTCATTGTCACAGACACGACTTGGAGTGTCTGATGAGAGAAACAAGGGGATTGGTGAGCCAAACGGGTTAGAAAAAGTGACAATACGTGTCGAGGGACTGCGTGTCCCTTCCCCGAAAGTGCATACTTTCGGGGAAGGGGACATCTGTGTTCAGTTCGATTGCGGTCGAGGCCCAGGCTGTAGATGATTTAGCAGATAGTCGGTCAGCAGCGTGCGAAGGTGCAGGCGCGTCCCCTCACCTTCATAAATACCATGCGACCGGTTGGGATACGCCATCATGGTAAATCGTTTGTTGTGGCGGACCAGCTCGTTAATCAGCTTTTCAGTCCCCTGATAGTGGACGTTGTCGTCACCCGTGCCGTGGACCACCAGCAGGTTCCCCTTCAGGTTCTTGGCGTATGTGACCGGAGATCCCAGAACATAGGGTTCGTCATCCACAGCCGGATTGCCGGTGTAGCGCTCCTGGTAGATGGTGTCGTAGAGGTGGAGGTCCGGCACCGGCGCCACGGACATGCCCGTGTGGTAGAGATCGGGATACCGGAACATGGCGTTGAGCGTGGCCGATCCACCGCCAGACCATCCCCACACACCGATGCGGTCCGCATCCACAAAGTCCCACGTACGGATCACACGCACGGC